>USOC01000009.1 GCA_900556245.1 uncultured Prevotellaceae bacterium | reverse complement strand
AAAAGGAACGAATTTGGAAACGACACAAAACAAGCGGACGAAAAAAGCCGGAATCACGCCGTTCTTTTCGTCCGCTAAATATCCTGGTCCACCAATTACGCCCTACTTCGACTTCCTCGCCGTGCGACGCGGCTTCTTGGGTGCGTTAGCGGCAGCTTCAATGATTTCCTTGCATTCTTCAAGCGTCAGCTTACTGCCATCCTTATCTTTAGGAATCTTATAGTTTTTCTTCTTATAGGCAATGTAGACTCCGTAAGGACCGTTGAGAATTTCCAAATCCGGCTCCTCTTCGAATTTCTTGACAAGTTTCTTGCGCTCGGCTTCCGCCTTGTTTTTAATCAGCTCCACCGCTTCTTCAAGCGTGATGGTCTGCGGAGTAAGCGTCTTTGGGATTGAAACGAATTTGCCGGCGTACTTCACATACGGCCCGAAACGTCCGATAGCCACCGTCACTTCACCCCCCTCATATTCGCCAAGCGTCCGTGGCAGCTCAAAGAGCTTCAACGCCTCTTCAAGCGTAATGTCGTTGACCGACTGTCCTTTCTGGAGTGATGCGAAAAGCGGCTTTTCCTCACTGTCGGTGCTGCCCATCTGCACGAGCGGGCCGAAACGTCCGATTTTCACGGAGACCTCCTTACCGGTCTTCGGGTCTGTCCCAAGCACACGTTCTCCCACCTTATGGGCCAGACGCAAATTGGAGATTTTCTCCACCTCAGGATGGAACATGTCGTAGAACCGGGCAATTTCTTCATTCCATTTGCTCTTTCCTTCTGCAATATTATCGAATTTTTCTTCGACCGTAGCCGTAAAGTTGAAATCCATGATATCCGGGAAATATTCCATCAAAAAGTCGTTCACGACCATCCCGACATCTGTCGGAATCAATTTGTTCCTCTCACTGCCGTACGACTCTTCTTTTTCTGTTTCTTGAATCTTCCCGTCGCGAAGTGTCAGTGTCGACACAAGATGCTTCGTGCCGGCTTTCTCGCCTTTCTCCACATAGTCGCGGTTCTGAATCGTCGAAATAGTCGGCGCATAGGTCGACGGACGCCCGATTCCAAGTTCTTCAAGTTTTCGCACGAGCATCGCTTCAGAGTAGCGCGGTGGCTGCTGCGTGAACCGTTGCTTGGCACAACTTTCCTCAAGAGTCAGCGCCGAACCCTTCTTCAGGGCCGGCAACATGGCAGCCTCTTCGTCGTCGGGCTCCTCATCGGTCGACTCCATATAGACATGAAGGAAACCGTCGAACTTGATGACTTCTCCCGTTGCAACAAACTTCTCGCTGCGATTGTCCAACGAAATTTCCACCGTCGTCTTTTCCAGTTCGGCGTCAGCCATTTGCGTGGCAATAGTACGCTTCCAAATCAAATCATACAGACGTTTTTCCTGCGACGAACCTGTAATCTCCTGATTGGAAATGTACGTCGGACGGATTGCCTCGTGTGCTTCCTGGGCTCCTTTCGAGGTTGTATGATAATTACGGAGTTTATAGTATTCTTCTCCCAGACGGCTCTTGATTTCCGCAGAGATAGTCGACAGAGCCAGCGACGAAAGGTTGACAGAATCCGTACGCATATACGTGATATATCCGGATTCGTAAAGCCGTTGCGCCACCATCATTGTCTGCGAGACCGTGAAGCCAAGCTTGCGTGAAGCCTCTTGTTGCAAAGTCGATGTCGTGAATGGCGGTGCCGGTGACTTGCGAAGCGGCTTCACCGTCAAATCCGTGATTCTAAATTCCGCACGCTTGCAATCCTCCAGAAAGGAAAGTGCCTCTTCTTTCGTGGCAAGACGGCGGCTCAGTTCTGCCCGAATGGGCTGCGATGCTCCTTCCGCCGCAAACAGAGCCACGACCCTATAGTATTCCTCTGCCTTGAAATCCTTGATTTCTTTCTCTCGCTCCACAATCAGCCGCACCGCTACGCTCTGAACGCGTCCGGCTGATAGTGCCGGCTTAATCTTTTTCCAAAGCACCGGTGACAGTTCAAACCCGACAATACGGTCAAGCACGCGACGAGCCTGTTGCGCATCAACCCGGTCGAGGTCAATGCCTCGCGGATTTTCAATGGCATGCAGAATGGCGTCTTTCGTAATCTCGTGAAAAACGATACGCTTTGTCTTCTCCGGTGTCAGCCCGAGAACCTCGTAAAGATGCCACGCTATAGCTTCTCCCTCCCGGTCTTCATCGGAAGCCAGCCAGACCATGTCGGCCTTCTTCGACTCCGACTTCAACTGTTTCACCAATTCTTTCTTATCGGCGGGAATTTCATAGACGGGCTGATACCCGTGGTCTATATCTATACTGAAATCTTTCTTTTGCAAATCGCGGATGTGTCCATAGCTCGACATAACCTTATAGTCGTTTCCCAGAAACTTTTCTATCGTTTTTGCCTTTGCCGGTGACTCCACTATAACTAAATTCTTCGGCATATTTTGTTTTCTCCTGTATTTTAACCGTTTTGCGCCGCAAAATTAGGCAAAAAAAAGCACATTGGCATAGTTTCCTCCACTAATTCCTTTCCGAACCGAGCGAAACTCTATCCCAATGTGCTGTTTATCGTATGTTTCTGCGCCAGCCTCAATCAATAGCCAAACAGCTCTCGGCCATAATCCGTCATATACCCTTCCAACTCGTAAGCAGGTATTTTCACTTCCACCACTCCGGCCGCATAAGCCGCCACCTCATAGGGATTGAACACAAACGTGATGCTATAACCGTCTACATAAAAATTCTCCGGATTTGGAATCTCATCCACCAGCAGAAAGCCCGTTCCGGCCTGCTGCTTCGACAATTCCCTGTCGATCATCCGCTTCAATTCCGTGATATTGTCAAACAGCATGCCAAGTCCGACCACCTTGTCCTCCGAAGGATCGTAATTGACATAATATTCCTTGCCTACTCCATGGGCTGCTCCTGCCGGGTAGAAATAGTTGGAAATGAAATAGGTATAGACCGATGCACTCGCATAGCATGGATACACCTCCACTTTCAGCGAAGTGGTACGCATCCCGGCTTCGCCCGAAGGTATCGAGTCGGCTTCCGCAAGTGTCACGCCATTCATGTCTTCCATACCCGGGACACAGGACTGCACAGCAGACATTGCTTCTTCAAGAGTCTTCCCTTTCATCTCCGGTCCGAACGCCTTTTCCACGAGTGCCGACTGCAATCCCTCCGGCGTCCTTCCTTCAATTGTTTCCGGCCAGTTGACAAAAACGTCAAGATCATAGAAATAGCGCGACGCTGTATCAAATTTCAAACTGTCGGGCATATTCACTTCATAATCCGTATCTAATGCCACCGTCCGCAGCACGCTCTGATCCTCCGAAGGTTGCTGACCGCCTTCTTGCTTTTCCCCACAACCTGCCAGCAAAACTGCCGACAATCCGCACAATAATAACTTTTTCATTTTTCTTTTGTTTTAATGTCATTCCAAATCCGGCCATATACCTGCCGGCATCGTAAAATTATCCATTTTAGCGGAATCTGCAAAATTCCACCGAAAATAACTCATTATTTTCGTCTTGTCAAAGAGAATTACTAAATTTGCAATCTTCTGATTAGCCAAAATTTATAAGTAGAACAATAATAACCAATCAAATGCGCAGACTATTACTCTTTTTCTCGCTGTGTATCGCCTTGGCCACAGCTCCTCTGTCGGCAAAAGCGCCCGACGGCTACTATGCCGACATTATCGGTCTGAAAGACGCCGCCTTGAAGACAAAACTGCACGAAATCATCAAAGTCCACAACACAAACGACTACTACGGTCTTTTCAAGCAGGCTTTTGTTCATACAGATGTGCGCAGCGACGGCACTTGGTGGGATATGTATTCCGATATCAAACGTTATGCCAACCGTGGATGGGACGGTATGAACCGCGAACACAGCTTCCCGAAAAGCTGGTGGGGCGGCGACACCAAAGTGCCTCCCTACACCGACATCAACCACCTCTACCCTTCCGACGGGCCTGCCAATATGGCAAAAAACAACTACCCGCTCGGGGAAGTGGCAGACAACGGCATCGACTTCGACAACGGTGTGACAAAAGTTGGCTATCCTGTACAGGGACAAGGCGGCGGTGCACGCTATGTCTTCGAACCCGACGACGAATACAAGGGAGACTTCGCGCGCACCTACTTCTACATGGTGACATGCTATCAGGACTACCAGTGGAAATACAAATACATCGCCCGCGACGGCACATACCCCTCACTTCAGGGATGGGCAATCGAACTGCTGCTGAAATGGCATCGCAACGACCCGGTGTCGGACAAAGAAACAAAGCGAAACGACGAAGTCTATCGCATACAGTCGAACAGAAACCCCTTCATCGACTATCCTAACCTTGCTGAATACATATGGGGCAAAATGAAAGGACAGCCGTTTGCCGACGCCGAACTGCCACCCATTGGCGAAGGGAAGCTGATTGCTCCGCAAAACAACTCGACCGTCGACTTCGGTGACATCGTTGCCGGACATTCCGCCACACAGACCGTCAGCATCCGCGGCAGTCTGTCGGCCAATCTCTCGCTGACCGTATCAGGCGCCGACCGCCAGGACTTCTCCATATCCACCCGCTCAGTCGACTGGAAAACCGTCAACGAATCCGGCTATGAACTGAAAGTGACCTATGCCCCCAAAGCAAAAAAGACAAGCAATGCCAAACTGCTTCTCTTCGACGGAGGACTGCAAGGAATCACAAGCTACACCGTCAACCTCGTCGGAAACGCCCACGACACTCCGACATTTGACCGCGTCGAAGCATTGGATGCCACCGACATTTCCTCTGACGGATTCACCGCAAATTGGCGGACCCCTGCCAACCCGGCGGAAATCGACAGCTACGTCATCAACCTTTCGGAATACATCAACGGAAACGTCAGCCGCATTTCCGTCACAACCGACGGAAACGAACCGTTCTACACATTCTCCGAGCTGAAAAGCGGCGCGACCTACAGCTACACAGTGCAGTCGTTGCGCTTCGGCATGACTTCGCCCGAATCAAACGTAATCAACGTCGAACTGTCCGGCATCAGCGGAACGCAGGCTCTCAAGCCTTTGGCGATAGCGCCCATCGGCAACGGAATCCCCTTTATCTGTCAGGAACGGCACACCAACATACGCATCTTCCATATGACAGGACGCTTAATCACCTCGATTCCGGAGGTCGGCAACGGACACTGCACGCTCCTGCCTTTCGGCGCATTCCTCGTAGTAAGCGACCAGTCGCCGCGACCAATCAAGGTGCTGGTAAAAGACTGATTTCAAATTTCCCTGTCAATACGAAGGGCCGCCATCCGGAAGTGATAGCGACCCTTCATTGTATATAAACGACACAGGCAAACGGCCTGCTATAGCCCCGACTTCGCGAAATAGTAGTCAAGCACCTCGCGCGCGGCGACAAATGAACTCTGCCGGCAAGCCAACACATTTTCCTGCTTCTTTTTCAGCATAGCCTCAATTTCAGGATCACGATAGAAATTGGATTTCAGATGCTCGTCGATGGTTTCATACATCCAATATTTTTCCTGTTCCATACGGCGATGCTCAAAAAAGCCGTTGCCCTTCACATAGTCAAAATAGCGTCCGATCATATCCCACACTTCCGGAATGCCCAATTCATAATAGCCCGAATAGGTAAGCACCTCCGGCATCCAGCCCGACGTTGTGGGAGGGAACAAATGGAGCGCACTCTGAAACTGGGCCTTCGCCAAGTTCGCACGGTCGATATTGTCTCCGTCTGCCTTGTTGATGACAATTCCGTCGGCCATTTCCATTATGCCTCGCTTGATGCCCTGCAACTCATCGCCCGTTCCCGCCAGCTGAATCAGCAGAAAGAAGTCGACCATCGAATGGACGGCTGTCTCACTCTGACCCACTCCGACCGTCTCTACAAATATCTTGTCGAAACCGGCAGCCTCACACAGCACAATCGTTTCACGCGTCTTGCGCGCCACTCCGCCCAACGAACCGGCCGAAGGACTGGGACGAATGAACGCATTGGGATGAATCGACAGTTTCTCCATGCGGGTCTTGTCGCCGAGAATACTGCCCTTCGTGCGTTCGCTGCTGGGGTCGATGGCCAAAACGGCCAACTTGCCCCCGTCTTTCAGCACATGCAGGCCAAACACGTCAATCGACGTACTTTTTCCGGCTCCCGGAACGCCTGTGATGCCGATACGACGGGAATTTCCGGCATGAGGCAGACATTTTTCAATCACCTCTTGGGCAATAGCCTGATGCTCGGGGACAAGGCTTTCTACCAATGTCACCGCACGGCTCAAAACAGTCACGTCTCCTTTCAGTATTCCTTCCACATATTCGCCTACAGTCATCAGACGTTTCCGCTTTTTAGGCCGGAAATACGGATTCACTTTCGGAGGCTCCGCCACTCCGCTGTTGACAGTCAGGCCTGCGAACTCTGAGCTATTCTCAGGATGCTCGTCCAGTTGATGATGCTCATCATGATTCATGTATTCCATCATATCTGTTATTTTTTTATGTTATTCTTCGATTAGCCCCACAAGTCGGATGCGCACGGTCATCGCCAACGGATCATTGCACATCAAGGCCACTATGCTGTCGAAAGCGCCGCCTTCAACGGCCGCGGCGTCCGCCTCAAGCGTAATGCGCCCCTCCTTGCCGGGAGTGACAACCCGGTCATAGCCGATGACTCGGACACTGCTGTCGATACCGGAAACTCCGGACAGATGCAAGTCCGACCTGCCGACATTGCGAAACGCCACATCCACCCGCTTTGGTTTCTTCCGCGACAAAGGCGACAAGTCTACCCGCTTCGTCATCAAGGAAATCATCGGTGCGTCGCGCAGCTGTGCCGGAGAATCTTCGCCCGGCATGATGCGGGCAATCACCGCAATCTCTCCGGTTCCGACTCCGTTGGACAAAATCGTCACCGGCGATTCCACGACGCCGATTTCCGCGTCTTTTGCCGCAGAATAGGCCACACTGACCCGAAACAATTCGCCGGGCGCCACAATCGCCGGCTCGGCAACCACGGTCATCGCCTCCGGCAACTTTCCGAATGCCACATGAAGTGTGTCTCGGCCGCTGTTATATCCCGTGACTCCCCCAATCCGACGGTAGCCTTGCTTCACATCGCCGACATAGACCATCCGCCTCCCCAGCCGCAACTGGCCGTACCGCTCCGGAAACAGTTGGACGGCAGTCTCTTCAGAGGGAACAACCGTTCCGGTCACCCGAAGCTGATACTTCCCGTCGTCAGCATAAATCAGCACTTTTCGGTCGAACTTTCCCGGACGCATCGCCGGATCATAAGCCACCGTCACAAAAGCGCTGTCACCCGGTGCGATTTTTCCGCGAGGATAGTCGACTGTCGTACATCCGCACGATGACCTCACCTTGCGTATCACCACAGAATCACTACCGCTGTTACAGAATCCGAAACGACAGACCATCTCTCCGGCTTCCTCGTTGACCCTGCCGAAATTCCATTCCTTGGCACTCCAAGTCAACCCGCACCACACCGGCAGCACCGACATGGCAGACAATGCCATTAAGACAAACCGCAGCTTCGCCATCACGTCAAGGTATCACGTTTCCTTTGATTCGCAAATGCACCGTCCCCCCGTTCGTCTTCACGGAAACCGCCTTGTCGAAACTTCCGGGCCGGCCCGCCGGCACGTAAGTCACCGTTATGGTCCCCTTTTCTCCGGGTGCTATCGGATGCTTGGGATAGTCAGGCCGGGTACAGCCACACGAAGCGCGCGCTGAGATGATAATGAGCGGCTCGTCGCCGTCATTGCGAAACTCAAACTTGCAGACCGCATTTCCGCCATCTTCCTTTACATATCCGAAATCATGAACCTTCGTCACAAACTTCACAGAGGCCTTCCCCCGCGCCATGGCAGGCAAAAATGCAAGAACCGCCAATATTGCCAATAGAATCTTTTTCATGCTCGTAGATTTTATGCTGTTCACTTGCAAAATTAATGAAACAGACCGAACAAACAGCACTTATTCCGTCAAAAAAACACAACACCCGACCGGCCTGTCTGCAAAAAGACACGACGACACCAATCCGCCTGAAGCTTTTCGCTCCGTCCCCATATCATCGAAGAGCCGAATATTAATTTGGGCGTTTTGGCAAAAAATAGTAACTTCGCAGACATTAATCACCATTAAAACTAAAAAACTATGAGCGACAATAATGATCAAAGACAAATCCAAATCGAGTTGACTCCGGAAATGGCTTCCGGCAAATATGCCAACCTCGCCATAATATCCCACTCTGTCAATGAATTTTTCATGGACTTCGTCAGCGTTGTCCCGAATGCGCCACAGGCCCGCGTGCAAAGCCGCGTCATCATGACTCCGGAAAACGCAAAGACGCTTCTGATGGCTTTGCAGGACAACATCCGCAAATATGAAACAAATTTCGGAACCATCACACCGAAAGGCGCCAACAACCAACAAAACGGCAACACTCCGTTCGGCAAGGCTTAATCACTGATTAAAAATGGAAAATCCTTTATACATCTATAACACGCTCAGTCGCAAAAAAGAGCAATTTGTACCGATACACGAGCAAAATGTAGGAATGTACGTCTGTGGCCCGACCGTCTATGGCGACGCACACCTCGGACATGCACGTCCCGCAATCACTTTCGACATCCTTTTCCGCTACTTGAAGCACCTCGGCTACAAAGTGCGTTATGTGCGTAACATCACCGATGTCGGACACCTCGAACACGATGCTGACGAAGGTGAGGACAAAATCGCTAAAAAAGCGCGACTCGAACGACTCGAACCGATGGAAGTGGTGCAGTTCTACACAAACCGCTACCACAAAGCCATGGAAGCCCTCAACGTGCTTCCTCCGAGCATCGAACCGCATGCTTCCGGACATATCATCGAACAGATTGAATATGTCAAACAGATTCTTGATGCCGGATATGCATATATCAGCGACGGATCCGTCTACTTCGACGTGCTGAAGTATAACAAGGATTTCAACTACGGAAAACTGTCAGGGCGCAACGTAGAAGAACTGCTCAACACCACGCGCGCGCTCGACGGACAGTCGGAAAAGCGCAACGCCTGCGACTTTGCCCTTTGGAAAAAAGCGGCGCCCGAACACATCATGCGCTGGCCATCGCCTTGGAGCGACGGATTTCCGGGGTGGCACCTCGAATGCTCCACAATGGGAGAAAAATACCTTGGTGAAGTCTTCGACATCCACGGCGGCGGCATGGACCTGATGTTCCCCCACCACGAATGTGAAATCGCCCAATCCGTAGCTCACAGCGGACATGAAGCGGTACACTACTGGATGCACAACAACATGATTACAATCAACGGACAGAAAATGGGGAAATCCCTCGGAAACTTCATCACGCTCGACGAGTTCTTCTCCGGCAGCCACGAAAAGCTTGACCAACCCTATTCCCCGATGACAATCCGGTTCTTCATCCTCCAAGCCCACTATCGCGGCACAGTCGACTTCTCCAACGATGCACTGAAAGCTGCGGAAAAAGCCTACGACCGAATGGTGGACGGATGGAGAAGACTCCACGACTTGCGGCCGGCGGAAAAATCCGACACCGTGTTGCCTGATTTCTTCCAAAAATGTCTCGACGCAATGAACGACGACCTCAACACCCCGATGGTCATTGCGACGCTGTTCGACGCATGCAAAATCATCAATCAGGCAAACGACGGAAAGCTGGCTCTCTCGGAAAAAGACATCGAAAGCCTCAAAAACCTTTTCGAAACCTTCCTTGTCGACATCCTCGGTATTCGCACCGAGCTCGTTGCCGCCGACGACAGCCAAGCGCTCGAACCGTTTGAAAAAGCAGTCGACCTGCTACTTGAAATCCGGAAGGAGTCGAAAGCAAAAAAAGATTGGGCCACATCCGACCTGATTCGCGACCGACTCGCTGAAATAGGTTTCGACGTAAAAGACACGAAAGACGGCTTTGAATGGTCCTTAAAAAAATAAAAAAAATGCGCAGATATGCCGATTCAAAGCGGAACTTTGCAAAAAACGTCTGAAATAATTTGCCATCTCAAAAAATCGGTATAATTTTGTAGTACCATTACGAACAAGAGGTTCGAAGTGGTACTACAATTTTTTGAGTATTCAAACAATACAAGATATAATTACACTTCAACCTTAATCATTTAGTCTAAATTTCCCTACGTCGTTGACAGAAAAGAAGTATGTGAATATCGAATGGATGTAAAACGACAAAACGGTAACGAGTTTACCGAAGAAACCCGGCTTCACGCCGGGTTTCTTGATTTATAGGAAAATGCCGGATAAAGTAGCCAGACATAACGCCGAGCGACGCACTCCTCACAAAGGCAATGCGTCGCTCGGCATATCTACACAAAAGCCGGAGACGGCTATTCTTCACGAATTTTTATCTCACAATTGTCAAGACTGTCGATAATCGCAAGGCTTTCGACATGGTAACCCATCCCGCGCAACTTGTCGCCCCCTCCTTGAAATCCCTTTTCAATGATGAATCCCATCCCCTCGATTGTCGCACCGGCCTGACGGGCAAGATCAATCATTCCCATCGCCGCATTTCCATAAGCAAGGAAATCATCGACAAAGAGCACTCGGTCATCCGCTGTCAGAAAACTGTTGCTGATACAGACCGTGTAAACACGGTTTTTCGTGAACGACCGCACTTCTGAGACCAGCATATTGTCCATCGTCTTCGGCTCCTTCTTTTTGATGAACACGACAGGCAGCTGCAACTGATAGCCCAACAGAATTGCCGGCGCAATTCCGCTGGCCTCGATTGTGACAATCTTGTTGATTTTCTTCGAGGCGAACCGGCGGCCGAACTCCTCCGCTATGCGATACATCAAATTCGGGTCAAGCTGGTGGTTCAGAAAACTGTCCACCTTGAGGATACCGCCCGGTAAAGAACGGCCGTCCTGCAATATGCGGTTTTTAAGCAGCCACATGATATTGTCAGATAATAAGCATGGCGTCACCGTAGACACCGAAACGATATTTTTCCTTGACAGCCTCTTCGTAGGCATTCATCACCATATCATAGTCGCCGAACGCAGCTACCATCATCAGCATCGTCGAATAAGGCAAGTGGAAGTTGCTGATAAGCGATGTGCAGACCGTAAAATCATACGGAGGGAAGATAAACTTATTGGTCCATCCGCTGTATTCCTTGATGTGGCCGTTCATGCTGACCGCACTGGCCATAGCGCGGAGCACAGACGTTCCTACCGCACACACCGCCCGTTCGCTATCTTTTGTCTCATTGACACGCTTCACCAGCTCCGCAGTTATTTCCATCTGCTCGGAATCCATACGGTGCTTTGTCAGATCCTCCACATCTATTTCGCGGAAATTGCCCAATCCGAAATGCAACGTCAGGAAATCGCTCTCAATTCCCTTGATTTCCATCCTTTTCAGCACTTCACGACTGAAGTGGAGGCCTGCTGCCGGAGCGACGACAGCTCCTTCATTTTTAGCGAAAATACATTGAAACCTCTCCTCGTCGTCCTTCGTCGGTTCGCGGTGGATGTAAAGGGGCAGCGGAGTCTGACCAAGCTTGAACAACGCTTCTTTAAACTCCTCCTGCGACCCGTCTTATAGGCAGCGCAACGTACGGCCTCGCGACGTCGTGTTGTCGATTACTTCGGCAACCATTGAATCGTCCTCGCCAAAATAAAGTTTGTTGCCAATGCGGATTTTGCGCGCAGGCTCTACCAACACGTCCCACAATTTGTGCTCCTCATTCAGTTCGCGCAATAAGAACACCTCAATGCGGGCATTCGTTTTTTCTTTATTGCCATAAAGACGGGCTGGAAACACCTTGGTATCATTAAACACCATCAGGTCGCCTTCGTCGAAATAGTCGAGAACGTCTTTGATGATGCGGTGCTCGATTTCTCCGGTTTTACGGTGAAGCACCATCAGCCGCGACTCGTCGCGCTCGGCAGCCGGAGTTTGTGCGATAAGTTCTTCCGGCAGCTTAAATTTGAATTGTGACAACTTCATAACTTTATTTTTTTTCGTTTCTATTTGTTTCTGATTCTTCCGGCAAAGCTATCTCTGCCGTCTGCAGGCGGGCAAGCAAAGAATCGACGCTTTCACATTGCTCCACCGCAATGTCTCCCACACGGGTACGTCGCAAGGCTGTCAGATGACCGCCACTTCCAAGAGCCTCTCCGATGTCGCGCGCCAAGGCTCGGATATAGGTACCTTTGCTGCACACCACTTTTACCCTAATCTCCGGCAAGGTGCATGCCTCCAGAGTCATCGAATCGATAACAAGCTCCTTTGCCTTGATGTTCACTTCCTTTCCCTTACGAGCCATCTTATAGGCCCGTTTGCCATCGACTTTACAAGCAGAATAGGCAGGAGGCACTTGGCTGATTCGCCCGACAAACCGCCCGAGCGTTTCCCGGACAGCGTCTTCCGTAATGTGCTCCCACGGATATTCAGCATCGATTTCCGTCTCAAGGTCGAACGACGGTGTTGTAGCCCCCAAACGAATTGTCGCTACATATTCTTTCGTATTGGCTTGCAACTCTTCTATACG
>USOC01000008.1 GCA_900556245.1 uncultured Prevotellaceae bacterium | reverse complement strand
TTTATGTTTGCCGACGTTCTCGACCATTGGCTGCACAGCGTTGAAAAGCAAAAATACTACAACACGCGCATTCCGATGGCTGTCCTTGGCTACAGTTGGGGTGGCGGACGCGAATCCGGACAGGACCGTTTGTCTGGAACATTCTCCGGCAATGCCGGAAAACGCATTCAGGTGGGAGCAATGCTCGACTATCTGTATTCGAAAGGCGGCTACGACCGGCAGGCTGCCAAAAATTTCTCTTGGGGCTTGTCCGGTTCTTATACAGGCGACCGCTACGAGCTGCAGGCGGCTTTCAACAGCTACAACTCCGTCAATCACGAGAACGGCGGTATCACCGACGACCTCTACATCACCGATCCCGCGCAACTGCAGGGCGGACAGTCGTCGATCGACGCGAAAGCCATCCCCGTCAACCTCTCCGATGCATTCTCCCGCGTCAAAGGCGGACAATTCTACATGAACCACCGCTACAAAGTGGGCTACTACGAAGAACGGGAAATCAACGACACGACCGTCGAAAAGACCTACATCCCGGTGTCGAGTTTCATCTGGACTTTCGACTATAAGAAAAACTCCCACAAATTCATCAACCGCTCGGCTGACGACGATAGCAAATTCTTTAAAAACAATTATTTGTCGCTCGCCGGAACGGAAGATGAAACCGGATTCTGGCACATCCGAAATACCCTTGGAATAGACCTGATTGAAGGATTCAAGAAATGGATGAAATTCGGACTGTCGGCCTACGTCACCCATGAAGTGAGACGCTACACGCAGACAACCGACACAATGCTCGTGTCAGCACACAAACCGGAGGAGCTGACTCCGTTCCCGAACTTTTCCATCAGTCCCAAAACCACTGAGAATCTGCTTTGGGTAGGCGGTCAACTCACCAAACAGCAGGGAACAATCCTGACCTACTCGGCCAATGCGCGCTTTGGTCTCGTTGGTCCCGTCGCCGGCGACATCGATATCAGCGGACGGGTTTCCACCCGTTTCCGGCTGCTCGGCGACACGGTGACAATCACCGGCGAAGGGCTTTTCAAAAATACGGAAGTGCCGTTCTTGATGAAAAACTACATCTCCAACCACTTCGCCTGGAAAAACGACTTCGGGAAAGTCAGGCGCTTCAGAATCGGAGGCAACATCGACATTCCCCACACAGGAACAAACTTCTCGGCCGGCGTCGAAAACGTCCAGAACTTCGTCTACTTCAACAACGAGGCGATGCCGACACAAGAAAGCGGAAGCATTCAGGTGCTCAACCTGACTCTCCGACAGAATCTGCGCTTCGGCATCTTCAACTGGCGTAACGAAGTGACCTATCAGACCTCATCGAAAGAAACGGTACTGCCACTCCCTAAAATTGCGCTGTACTCCAACATGTTCCTGAAATTCAAGATTGCAAAAGTGCTTCACGTCAATCTCGGAGTGGACTGCAACTACTACACCAGCTACTATGCCCCTGCCTACCAACCGGCAACGATGGCATTCCATACGCAGCAGGAAAAGAAACTCGGCAACTACCCGTTGCTTAACGCCTACGCCGACTTCAAACTCTACAAGACGCGTTTCTTTGTGATGTACTCCCACTTCAACCGCGGACTTTTCGGTGGAGACAGCTATTTTGCCGCTCTCCATCACCCGATTAACCCAAGCAGGTTGCAGCTTGGCGTATCCGTCGACTTTGCCAACTAAAACAATTCCACACGATGAAAAATCCCCTGCTCGCAAAACCGAAGATGAAAATCTACCTGCTGCTGCTCGCCGCTGCCGTAGGTGCGATGGTTGCCTTAGGAAAATGCCAGCGTCAGTATGCGCCGACAAAAACCGGAGCCAGCGGAGGCGACACCATTGACGTGGCGATTGAATACTCCCCGATGTCTCTCTATATGTATGAAGCCACACTCGGCGGCTTCTATCACGACCTGCTCCAACTTATTTCACGCCACTACGGAGTATCCGTAAAAATGCACCCGATGACATCTCTTCAGCAATCGCTTGAAATGCTCGACAACGGCAACTACGATATTGTGGCGGCCCAAGTCCCGGCCACAAGCGACTTTAAGGACAAATACCGATTTTCAGATGCCATCTACATCGACAATCAGGTGCTCGTACAGAAAACAGACTCTGCCGGACAAACGGAAATCAAGTCCCAACTCGACCTGGCAGGAAAGACGGTTTGTGTCACAAAAGGCTCCCCGGCAGTCACCCGACTGCATAACCTGGCTCGGGAAATAGGCGACTCCATTACTGTATGCGAACTCGACTACAGCCCCGAGCAATTGTTTCTTCTCATCGCTGCCGGCGAACAACAATTGGCTGTGGTCAACGACAAAACTGCACGCTCTCTCGCGGCTGAACACCCGGATATAGACATCTCGACCGACATCAGTTTCAACCAATTTCAGTCGTGGGTAATCCGCAAAGACGATGTCCACATGGCCGACAGCCTCAACCGCTGGCTCCGCGACATTCGCAAAACGCCCGACTACAAGACTCTCGCCGACAGATATCTAAACAACTGAAAAAACATTTATTCACTAATATTATAATTCCGAAAATGATGAACAGACATTGGCTCATGCTCATAGGAGCACTTCTCCTTGCCTCTGCAAGTGCTTGCTCAACCAAACAAGACCCCATCGACGATTTGAAAGACCTTGCCTCCGAACTTGTTGAAAACGGAAACGAATATTCGGATGAACAATGGGAAGAAGCATCTCAAAAATTAAAGGAGATTGAAACAGAAATCCAAAAAAACGACTATACCGACGAAGAACTGAAAGAAATCGGTCGGCAAAAGGCCAAATGCGCCCGTGCCTGGATGGAAAACGCATCTGACAGATTAGAAGAAAAAATGCACAGCATGAAAATGCAAATCGAAGGAGCTGTCGAAGAGATGACTTCAGAAAACGAATAGCGGAAATCCGCCCCGACTCCTCTTTAATAAACCCTTTATCGCAAAACTGAATTGCTTTTCTCTATCCTCTGTTTGCCGATGTTTCGCCACACGACCTGACAGAGGATAGATTATGCTCCAAGAATCCTTGAATCTGCGGCAAGCTCCTGACCTTGCGCCACCTATGATTTCAAACCGAAACTTTCATTTTCCTATGCTTCTTTTTTATTTAAAAATATGACTGTTTTTGTCTTTTTTTATTAAAAATCTTCGTTTTCGGGGATTTTTATTTTGATTTTATCAAAATTATATATTCCTTTGTATCGAAATGAAATATATTTCTTTTTTAATTTTTACAAAACAAAATAATTCTAACCTAACATTTGCGTGTATGAAAAACTTTAAATTACTACCTTTTGCATGCGCTCTAATGCTCCCGATGTGTTTGGATGCCATGGACTTGTATGTATACGACAGTAATAACAGCTTGATTTCTACTGTCAAGGAAGTCAAGAAATCAGCTTTGACGAAACCAAAATGAAAGTCATTTCATTATCAGACGAAGCGACAAATATTGATTTGAAATCAATTTCTTTCTTCACAATGAACGACCCCTTAAGTGGCATTACTGAAAATGTCGCCAACGCTGGTATTTTTACAGGGATAGACGGAGAAATCCTTCGTATTTCCGCAAAAGAGCCAATCAGGAAACTGGAGATTTATTCAATGGACGGTACACTGATGCACTCTGCTGCTCCAAATCCAAAAGAATACAGTTGCAGCAAGACCGACTTACAGAAAAATGAGTATCTGGTAAAGATTGTGGCAGGAGAAAATCAGTTAATTCAAAAGGTTGTAAAGAACTGAAATCAATAAATTTAAAAGCAATTGCACTGGCTTCAGTGCTTACAGTGCCGGCATTTGGCGTAACGGCAGAAGAACAGAACGTTTATGTATATCCCTCCGGACAAGAACCATTTGTCGAGCAACTAAGCAAAATCGGAAAGTTCGTCATAGACCAGAACAAAACAGAATTGTCTGTTTTAGATAAAGGAGGAATCGGTGTTTTTACCGATCAACTGAAAAATATCAGCAAAATTACGCTGGCAAAAGAACGCCCGGTAGCCGACGTTCTGGATGTCGTTTTCAAAAACGACGGATCAGCTGTCGATATCTCCCCTATGCAAAACAAGATAACAAATGAGTTGGCAGGAGTTTCCACCTACTACAACTCGACCTACCGCCGCTATGTGGCGCGGTTTGAAAACGCTTGGGGAGGAACGCCCTCTGCCTTCTATAAAATTGACTACTCCAAGAACGATGCCTTCTTGAACGCATTGGCCGACGGACACACCTTGGAAGCGGTATATATGGCTGACTACGAAGAGCCAATCCCGACAAACGTAGAAGCCAAATTCTTCAGCTCTCACCAATCAGGAGGTACTGGTTTTCTAATCTGCAAACCGGACGAAAAAACAGGGAGAAGTAGCGAATTGACATTCTTGCCCCACATTGGTGGCGATTATGTTTGGACGACATCCGGAGAAACCCCTGTCAAACGCAAATACTACCACGTAGTCGGCGTTTGGGACAAGGATGCCGGGAAAGCCAGATTATACCAAAACGGTGTATTGGTAAACGAATTGGAAGCAGCCGGCGCATTCAAACTGGCTTCTGAAAAAGCAAGATGGTTTGCCATTGGATGCGACGCTTCAAGCACAAACGGCGAAATAGCATGGAATGGCGATGTTGTATTGGCTCGCATCTACGACAAAGCCTTGAACGACGATGAAGTACATTCCCTTTGGGAAGACGTTCACCAATACGAAGCTGTGCCTGTAATGGATATGGTGGAAAACATCAATTATTTCTCCAATGCTCCGGTTAAGCCAGGAAGCAAATTCCTTGTCAAGGGTAATGGTTTTGAAAACGGAGACAAGATTATTCTTACTTCAATTGAAGCGGCAACGAAGTTTGAAGCCGCCTGTGAATTGGTTGATGGAGGCGTTAGAATCATCATTCCCGAAGGGCTGAAATCTGACCGCTACCGTATGATTTTGACTCGAGGCACTCAGATGCAAGACTTAGGTATCGTCAATATGGTAATCGTAGACCAACTGCCAAAACCGGCGGGAGTCATCGCCCACAGAGGCCATTGGGCAGGAACGGCAGAAAACTCATGCGAAGCATTGAAGAACGCTCAGGATTTGAACGTATACGGCTCTGAAACAGACGTCTATATCACGCTCGACGGCAATTTGGTAATCAATCACGATGCCAAAATGCAGGGTATCAACCTCGAGAATTCGAACTATGCCGATGTAAAAGATCTTCAATTGTCGAACGGAGAGAAACTGCCGGTTCTTCAGGATTTCCTCCAAATGATTAAGGAAAGCAACAGCCCGACAAAACTGATCATTGAGTTAAAATCCTCACAAATGCGAGCAGCGGAGGAAAGCGTAAAAGCTGTTGCTGAATATGGAGTACAGGACAAAGTGGAATATATTTCTTTCAACTACGACGTATGCAAGAAAATCGTGGAATTAGACCCGAACGCAATGGTTGCATTCCTGGGCGGGAACAAATCTCCGCAAGAACTGAAGGCAGACGGCATCATGGGACTCGATTATAAAAAGAGTGCATTCGACAACAATCCGACATGGATTCAGGAAGCTCATGATTTGGGTATGACAATCAACGTATGGACAATCAACTCTGTCAGCGATATGTTCGACGTGACAAACATGGGTGTTGACTTGATTACTACCGACGATCCGGAAGGGGCGATGGAAGTATACGAATACTACAACCAAAAGTAACCGGTCCGCGCCAGCCGCGGCGAAAAATGAGAAGAGGACGTATCGGGTGCCGATACGTCCTCTTTTCATTTATTGAACCAACACGAATTATCGCTTGATAATCTTCGCTGTCTGTCCGTTCACGCGGATAAGATAAGTGCCGGCAGCAAGGTCTGCCACGTTGACAGTTGCCGTCGTTCCGAAGATTTCCACATCAACGCTCATCATCGCTCCGGCAAGGCTATAGACAGCCACCGATTCGATTTCCGCGCCGACCTCAACATTTACGGTTGTAGTTGCCGGATTCGGGAACACGCGAAGTTCTGCCGATTCCGCCACATTCTCTTCTGCACCGGCCATTCCCGTAATCTTAACGGAAGCAGGAGCCGGAGTTACAGCCAACGGGTTCTCATCGGGCAATGCATAGACCTTAAATCCGTTGCGATTTGCGACAAAGAGGTTGCCGGCCTGGTCAAACTGCATCTGATAGCAAGAGCCGTCTGCCGCATCCACTGAAATCGAATAATCTTTCAAGAATGTCGGTTTTTTACCTTCCCATGTCACATTGTAAACAATAATGTGCTTCGAAGCATCGATTACAGCAAATTTAGAGAAGTCATCGCTCAACGCCATGCCGCCGCGAGCACAACCGTCAAGGTCCTCAAGGGCTGACGAATTGAACAAGGTGCTGCCGTCAAAGTCATAAAGGATAAATCCCGGGTTGGGTGCTGAATTGTTGCCTGCGCCACGGTTCTGAGCACACCATACACCCTTTTCATTCACAAGCACGTTCACGTCGGTATTGGCAAGACGACTCTTTGAATCTTCAAATTGAACGAACGGCACCTCGGTGATAGTCTTTGCTTCACCCACGTTATAGCCGACAAGCCAGTTGCCACTGTTGCCCGTCGGATAGTCTTCGACAAAAGCAAACATTTTCTGATCTGCTCCGCTACCATAGAACCATGCGCCGGTCGAACCACCTCCAATCACCTTACCTTCGTAAGTATATGCGCCGGCAGCATCTTTGTCTCCGGCAAAAAGGCTGGTCAACTTCGTATTGTCGGCAGGGTCAAACACCCAGAGTCCGGCATGCTTGTCGCTCCAGTCCGCAATCACGATGTCTCCATTCTCTCGGATAGCCAGACGATAGGGAGAGGCTGTGTTCCCGTCCTTGAAATCTTCTGTGAAATAAGGAGCGTCATTGACCTGCGTCAAATCAGGATTGAACACATAGATACCCTTCGTTCCGTACGGGTCACCGACGTATGCACGTCCGAAATATTTGCTTTCCGGATTGCGGTCGATTACCAAGCCGCGTGACGACGACAATGCGGAGAACACAAGGTTGGCAGAAGGAATCGGATTGCTTGCCACTTCCACCTTCCATGTATATTCGCCTTCCGGAATTTCTTCAGCAAGGATTTCCAACGAAGCCTCCTTCTCACCGGGTGTCAACGCTACCGGATAGACGATAGGCTCGCTGCCGTCCTTTTCAAGCACTACGTTTGCAGCCACAGCGTCGCCGGTTGTCTTGAACGTTACGTTATAAGCATTGTCGGTACGGACTGCGGAGAGATCATAAGCATATTCAGCGCGGAACTTCGGCTGCTCTACGCCTTTGGTAGTCTTTTTCATAACCTTCCCGTCAGCTACAAGCCAGAAGTCGAAATATTGATTGGTCACCGCTCCTTCGTCGTTTGTTTCCACTACCGCACGTCCGGCAGCAGAAGCGTAAGTCGCTTTTATCGGAGTAATGTCGAAGTTTGTCTCCACAACTTTCGCCTGGTTCAGACCGTCTGTGACATCAAAGAGCAATGCTCCGGTCACTTCTCCGTTGTTGACTGCCGGAGCTACCATCAGCGAACGTCCGGCAAACTTGAAGAACGATGCACCGTTAGCCTCTGCCGCCATCAGTTCGGCATCGATTTGCCCCATCAAAGGAGCGTCAATGTTCTGGCCGGCTGTTTGCCATTCGAGAGCCGTTGTCTTCGAGCCGTCGATTACCCATTGGTTGTCGGCAAGGGGTGAAACGGTCAGTTGGAAATCGTCACCCAGTTTGTTGGCGGTATAATTTGACTCTGCAGAAACATTTTTATTGATGAACGTAGTCGTTGCCAACGTTCCGTTAGCGACGCCCAGTTCAACGAAACGCAACGAGGTGCTGCTACCTGTGGTCTGCGCCGTAATCATCGCCGCTCCTTCCTCTGCTGTTCCGGAATAAGCAAGAGTCTTTCCGGTCAATGCGTTATAATAGTTTCCTGAATTCTGAGTGCCAAACCACTTTTGGGGGGCTCCGGCAGGAAGGCCCTTGTCGTCGTTCGCCCACTTATAGATGGCGCATTCACCGCGTTCGTCACCCTCCTTGATTTGGTCATTGCCAAATTGGTTTTCGCCATAGCTTGTAGCAAGGAGAACATGGTCGGCCGTGAAGGCGATATCCGAAATCTTCAAGTCCTTGTTGCCTTCCAATGTCAAGCCTTCCGTGCTGATCTGAGCCACCGTGTTGTCCGTCAGGTTAACCATATAGATATACGGCTCGTTGGCCTCATCAAGCGCAAGGACAAACAGACGGTCGTTGCGGACAATCTGACGGCGTACGGTCTTGCCTGCAAGCTGTTCCTTCAGCGGTTCGGCTACAGTTGCGTTGTCGTCAAGAACATACTTGCCTGCCACGCCATAACCGCCGATTCCTTCGATCGGATCCGGATAGTTGACATAGACTCTTGCCGGCGGCGTATAGCTTTCCGACTCAAGGAACGCTTTCACATAAGTCGTGTTGGCGGCCGTCACAGTGACCGGCGCCAGATATTCCTCAAACGCTTCCTTATAGCCTTCTGCGGAATAGGTCAGCGAGTATTCGCCCGGTTCCAGGCCGGTAAACACAAACGCTCCGTTCCACTCATTGTCGGTCGTCAGCGTCTTCACCACCTTACCGCCTTTCAGCAGATTGACAGTCACACCATTCAGAGGCTTGTAGACATCGTCCGTACGACTGGCCGGTTTGTAGCCTGTATGCGTAAATTTCTCGTGAAGGTCGCGGACAATTCCGTAGATTTCGCCCGTTTTCTCTTTCTCCAGCCTGAAGTAGTCGGCGATGCCGCGCGCATAAAGCGTCCCTTCATGACGGCAGACATCAAAATTCATGGCTCTTTGGCGAGCGGGATCGTAAGTATGGAAATAGCCTTCTACGAGAAAGCCGGGAACACCGTGCTTCAACACGCCAAGGTAACCGTCATACCCGAGGGCTCCGACACTATGCCCTCCATAGAAGTCCCAGTCTCCGCGGATATTCATATTGGTCATCGAATAGTACGACCATTGCATGTGTTCGTTGCCGTAGGCATACTTCCAGCAGGCTTTCGCCATCTCGTCGCTGCCTGCCACCTCCGCACGGCTGTCTTCTCCCCGGAAGAGGAAAAGCGGATAGTTGGCTGTCGTACCCGCCGCTGCATTGGAGTGAATGGAGATAAACAAATCAAAATTGTTGGCTTCCACTTCGGCAGCAACCTCCGACAAATTTCTATTGTAGGCTTCTGCCAACTTGGGATCGCCTCCCATCTTGACCGTAGGATACGGTCCGGCTTTGACGTGGCTCATGACGATGTTGTTGCGCATGTCGAGCGCAGCGCCGACACGTGCCGGATTCTCATTCGTCTGGTTCAGGCTGCGGTCGAACTTCAATCCGTATTCCGCCAGTTTGTCGAGCAATGCCAGACCCTTGCGGATATTCGTGTTCGTCTCAAAGAACCCTGTCGTGTCGACGTTTTCCGGGTCGCTGTAGGGCTTGCGTCCGATGGTGTTCATCGGACGGTCGTTGCTGGTCCAGCTGCCGTGTCCTGGGTTGATATACACGCGCAAATCCGATGCCGACTGCGCATAAAGACCTGTGCCGACAGTAGCCAAGGCCATGGATGCTAAAATGAATTTCAGTTTCATACCGACGCTTATTTGGCTGTAGTTACATGAATGATATAAAGGTCACCGTTCGGAGTCGTGAAAGCGACTTTTGAGCCTTCTGCATTGGCCGACGGATACATGGCCATCACCGTCTTGTCGGTCAGTAGCTGTTCCTCGCTGCCGTCAATAGCGGAAGCGTAAACCGCTGATTCAGTCACGAAATGACCATTGTCGTGGTCGCGCATTCCGACGATGATTTCTTCATTGTACCACTTCGGAGCACGCAAAATGCCGAGATACACAGGATTAGACCCGTCGATATTGCAAACATAGCAACCTTTTGCCGCCAGATAATAAGCGACTTTCGTCCCGTCGGGCGACACGGAAGGCCACAGATAGCTCTGTCCTTCCTGACCCTGTGGCGAAATGACGGTAGTCTTGCCATTGACCGTGATGCAAAGCTGTCCCTTGTCGATTGACGCCACCGGAACGGAAGTCGCCCGTACCCCCATCAGATTCCGCGCTTTCAACCGACCGTTTTCTACAGCCGACACGTTTGCTCCTACAACGTTGAATCCCTGAAGATTACGCGTGGCATCAACAAGAACGATTTCTTTGCCAAGAGCCAAATCCACGCCTTTAAGGGCAGTGTAGCGCATACGATTTGGCTTCACTACACTTTCTCGGAAAATAACGGATTTGCTGTCGGACGAAATCTTCAGGTCGTAGCTTGAACCGCTGGCACTGATTTGGGTGGACTTTTTTGTGTTCAAGTCAAATTTGTCAAGACCGGCCTTGTTCAGATAGGACAAGACTACAAAATTGCCGTCGGGACTCATCGTTGCCGAAGAGACCTTTGCATCTGCCGGAAGCGCAACTTTTTCGACAGTCGACACCTTCAGCAATTGTGCATTGGCAAACATACCGGCACACAATAAGAACGCCGAAATAAAAATTTTTCTCATAAAGTTTTTTGTTAGGTTATTGTTAGAATGGTTTGTTTTCTGTTGTTTACAGCTAATACTGGCTGCTTTTGAGCTATTTTTTCCAACGATGCCGAGAACCGGCAGATGGAGATATCCACTGACGCTTTATCCGTCGACAAACGTCTGCTTTTAAAGATTACATTATTTTTTCATAGGCAATTCGGTTAATTGTCAGACTCTGTGTCTATAAAGAAGAGATTTATCAACAACTCCTCCCCGCAAAGGTAATTATTTTTCAACTCGGAAGCGCATTGTTTATTATTTAGAAATATATTTTAGACATAATAAACAGTATGCCGTTAGTCCTTGACTATCGAAAATTATTTGGGAGATTAGCTTTTGATTACTACTTTTGCATTCAGGCAGAAGCCAATCGGAATATGAACGAAGAAAGGCAAGACAATCGCCAATGGTATGCAATCCGCGTGACCTATAATAGAGAGATGAAGGTCAAAGACGAACTGGACGCAATCGGTGTGGAAAATTTCATCCCGATGCAATACCGCTATTTCGAAAAAAACGGGAAACGCCATCGCCGACTTGTCCCTTCTGTACATAACCTGATATTCATACGGATGAGCCAAGAGGAAATGGCGGAATACAAGACGACTACCCGACTACCCATCAGATATATGATGGATCGCGAAAAGAACATTCCCATCACAGTTCCGGAAACAGAAATGCACAACTTCATCATTGCTTCCGGCTCTCTCGACGAAGGGCTCATATATCTTGACTCAGAAGCCGTTGCCCTGCACAAAGGCGACCGTGTCCGAATCACCGGAGGTATTTTCAATGGTCTGGAAGGCTCTTTTATGCGCATAAAAGGCGACCGGCGGGTAGTAGTCTGCATCCCCGGAATCATTGCCGTGGCTACGGCCTACATCCATCAGTCCCTTATCGAAAAAATTGGCTAACGAAATATGGCAGCAGGACAACACAGAATGACGTCGTTCGACGTATTGAAAGGCATCGCAATCTATCTGGTGATTATGGGACATGTACTGACGATGTGCATCCGCGACATCGACTCGGCTGTCGCCTTCAAACTCATCGGAGAAATCCACATGCCTGTATTCTTCTTCATCAGCGGATATTTCACCTATCGGAGAACAGAAAACAAGGATTTTTCCACACCTTCGATTGCAAAACGCTTTTGGCAGCTGATTGTACCGTTCTTTGTCGTCAGCTCTCTATGGATGGTATATTTCCCCCACAGCCGGCTTCACTCTCCTCTCAGCGAGTCCATTCCGCAGATGCTCACAAGCTATTGGAAAGACGGATATTGGTTTACGCCGGCACTCTTCGAGCTGGTAATCCTCTATGCGGCTGTCGGCATCCTGTTCCGTTGGCTGAAAAGCTTCTGGCTGCAACTTTCCGCCACTGTCATTGCCTATCTCGGTCTGATTTACGCATCACCGCTTATCTCCGACCCGGCAACCAACTTCGACCCTGCCGGCATCGGACTGCTCACCAGGTTCTTTCCCGTGTTCTTTGCCGGAATATTTGCCCGCAAATATGAAGTGGTCTTCCGCCGATTGGCGTCATCCGACCTTTGCTTCATATTGTCAGCTTTGGCGTTTTTCTGTTCATGGTACTACTCCGCATACTGGTGGGAATTTCCAAACCTGCCGGAAAAGTTCATCTATGCTGCCCAACCGGCTCTTCACGTCAGCCTGATGCTGATGGTGTTTGGAATCATATACAAAATCACGGGGACAGACACCGACTCAAAGCCGGGAATTTTCAAGCGCTGGTTCACGCTGTTGGGCAACAAAAGTTTGGGCATCTACCTGCTCCACTACTTTTTCCTCTTTCCGCTGACACCCTTGCAGGAAATGCTGCGTGCCGTTGAATTGACTTTTCTCCCGTCAATAATGACAGCTGCGTTCTTCGCATTTTTCATTGCGATTGCCACACTTGGAGCTGTCTTTGTAATTGAAAAAAATCGTATCCTTTCGTTTTTGCTGATTGGCAAAAACATTAAATACAAGAATCTATGAATATAGCAATTGTCGGTTCCGG
>USOC01000007.1 GCA_900556245.1 uncultured Prevotellaceae bacterium | reverse complement strand
ACTTCCACTCCGAAAAACACGTCTTCGTTGTACATGTGGTGGCGTTCGGCTGTCAGGTAGCGTGTCACCTCTCCTTTCAGCGTCTGCAAGGCTTTGATATGGGCATCGACCCGTCGCAGCGAAAACCCTCCGTTGCCGACTTTGTTGCGAGTCGCATGCCGGTCGGGAACGCCTTTTGCCGTACACCATTTCTTTTTCAGCCATGAGCAAAGCCGGTAGGGCGGAAACCGATAGATCGGCTTTTCCGGCCAGGGAGCGCCGACATAGTCGTAGCCTTTCCGACACCATTCCAACAGCCGGTCGCTGAATACATAGGCATCCAGTTGATAGATAAGTATGTATTCCGAATCTTCAAACCGTCGATAGAACGTTTCTCCGAGCATCAGCCGGTTGTAGCCAGGTATGCCGGAAAAGTAACTGTCTTCGAAACTTTCAGTTTCTACATTCCGTCCGTTGAAAAGGCTGCCGACGTCGAGCGATTCTGGCTTTACAACGACAATGTGATGGTGGCCGAGCGTCGCGAACAATTGGTTGAGAGAAATTTGTTCGTACGGATTCAAGTCAGTGCGGTAGACCGGCACGACAACTGTCACTTCATATTTCTTCATGCGTCAAAAATACAATATTTTTTTCATTTCCCAACATATTGACATCCGGTTCGACAAACTACCTTACATTCTTGCTTGTTTCGCTGAAAAACCATAATTTTGTGACATCACCCTATGATGTGTGAAATGGCACACGGAAAAATAGGCAACTAATTGAAAATATTTATTTAATCATTATTTGAAATGTCTCTAAAAAAGAAAATGTTTGCGGGTATAGCGGCGATGGCGTTGATTTCTTCAGCTCATGCGTCGACGCCTGTCTATCTCGACGACACGAAGCCATTGGCGGAAAGGGTTGAAGACGCACTTTCGCGGATGACCCTTGATGAGAAAATCGCCATTATCCACGCACAGTCCAAGTTTTCGTCGCCCGGAGTCCCGCGGCTCGGAATTGCGGAAATCTGGTGTACCGACGGCCCTCACGGCATCCGTCCGGAAGTGATGTGGGACGAATGGGATCAGGCGGAATGGACCAACGACTCGTGTGTGGCGTTTCCGGCGCTGACCTGTCTGGCGGCCACATGGGATGTAAGACTTTCGCATCTTTACGGAAAAAGTCTCGGCGAAGAGGCGCGATTCCGCGAAAAGGACGTGCTGCTCGGACCGGGAGTCAACATCTATCGCACTCCGCTAAACGGGCGCAACTTTGAGTATATGGGCGAGGATCCGTTCCTGGCATCAGAAATGGCGGTTCCCTATATTGTCGGCCTTCAGGAGAACGGAGTGGCGGCATGCGTGAAGCACTATGCCTTCAACAATCAGGAGACGCGCCGCCATTCGACGAATGTCATAGTTGACGAACGGGCGATGCGCGAAATCTATTTTCCTCCTTTCAAGGCGGCGGTTCAAAGGGGCGATGCCTGGACGGTTATGGGTGCTTATGACCTTTACGACAGCCGGCATGCCTGCCACAACAAATTCCTGCTTGTCGACGTGCTGCGCGGGGAGTGGGGCTACCAAGGCACGGTCATTTCCGACTGGGGCGGTGTCCACAACACGGAAGAGGCAATTGTCAACGGGATGGATTTGGAGTTCGGTTCGTTGACCGACGGATTGAAGTCGGGAGCGGAAAGTGCCTACGACAACTATTTCCTGGCCAATCCTTACAAGCGCTTGATCAAATCCGGAAAATATACGACGAAAGAACTCGACGACAAGGTCCGCCGCGTGCTTCGACTTACTTTTCAAACGGCGATGAACCGGAACAAGCCTTACGGGGCATTCTGCAACGAAGCGCATTACGCGGCGGCGCGGCGAATCGGCTCGGAAGGCACCGTGCTGTTGAAAAACGAAGGCGGCGTGCTGCCAATCCGACCGGATAAGGCGAAACGCATCCTTGTGGTAGGAGAAAACGCCATCAAGATGATGACTGTGGGCGGAGGAAGTTCGTCGCTGAAAGTCGAGCGTGAAATCTCGCCTCTCGACGGGTTGAAAGCGCGCTACGAAGGCATTGCGGAAGTGGACTATGCCCGTGGCTATGTGGGCGACACGACCGGTGAATTCAGCGGCGTTGTCACCGGGCAGGACCTGACTGACAGCCGCAGCCCCGAACAGCTGATTGCCGAGGCGGTGGAAAAGGCCAAAAAAGCCGATTATGTGATATTCGTGGGCGGACTCAACAAAAGCGCGGAACAAGATTGTGAGGATTCTGACCGCAAAGGTCTTGAACTGCCCTACGGACAAGACCGCGTCATAGAAGCGCTTGCCGCCGCAAACCCCAATTTAGCAGTTGTGAACATATCCGGCAACGCCGTGGCGATGCCATGGGCCGGCAAAGTGCCCGCCATCGTTCAGACCTGGTATCTTGGGAGCGAGACCGGCAACGCCTTGGCCGATGTGCTTTCCGGGGACGTGAATCCGTCCGGCAAATTGCCCTTCACATTCCCAGTCCGTCTGTCGGACGCTCCGGCTCATCGCAGCGCAAAGAGCTATCCCGGCATCCGGCGCGAGGGAAGTGATATCTGGGATGTCACTTACGAAGAGGGTATCTTTGTGGGCTACCGCTGGGCAGAAAAGCATCGCGTCAAGCCGTTGTTCGCTTTCGGTCACGGATTGTCGTACACGACGTTTGAGTACTCCGAACCAATCGCCGACAAGAAGCAAATCGCAGCAGGCGACTCACTGACAGTAAGCCTTCGGGTGACAAATAGCGGACCGGTTGCCGGGCAGGAAGTGGTGCAACTTTATATCTCCGACAAGAAGTCGTCGCTTCCGCGTCCCGTCAAGGAATTGAAGGGCTTTAGGAAAGTGTCTCTTCTGCCTGGAGAAACAAAAGAAGTGAGCTTCACGGTAGGTCGGGACGCATTGTCGTTCTACGACGACACGGCAGATTGTTGGGTGGCGGAGCCGGGACGGTTCGAAGCAATCATCGGCGCTTCTTCTGCCGACATCAGAGGCAAGGTGGCATTCGAACTGAAATAGAAGGAAACTAATCGTACTGTGGCGGCGGCGTGTCGAAAGAGGCACGCCGTCGTTTCTTCTGACATAGCGTGAAAAATGTCGTGAGCCGAACGTCACGCCGTCGCTCAGAAGCCGGGATGAAAAGGCGGATTCCAGAAAATCCGGAATCCGCCAAACACAATCTTTTTCACTATAAAACTATCGAAGCTATTTGATGACGTTGCCGTCGGCCGAGATGAGAACCACTACGTCGGCAGCTCCATCCTTTTCCATTTCGATGGCATAGAACACAGCAGCAGGTGTTTCTACCAGATTGATATCGTCGATTTCATATCCCGGATATTCAGCTATAGCCGCCTGCAGCACGATTTTTGGTACGTCGGCCTCTCTCACTTCTCTGGCAGTCGACATCCAGTTGCCATTCGCGTCGAAGGTGATTTCCAATTCTTCGCCACGGAATACGATTTCCACTTCTAAGAGTCCTTCTTTTGTTCTGTCTATTTCCAACATCTGGCTGTCGGGATATTTGCTTTCGAGGAATGCCTTTGCTGTTTCTGTCAGGCTTTCGGGCAGGTAGTGCTCTGAATTGTCGTCATCGTCTGCAACTTCCTTGAACAGGACACCGTTTATATTGAAATACAAATCCATTTCCTGTTCGCCTCGCTCTACTTCCACAACGTAGACTGTTTCAAGGCCGTTGCGTTCCAGCATATCTACATCGTCGACTTTCCAAGCAGCATATTCACTCGCTTCAAACGTTGCTTGAATTGCCGCAGGGAGAGCGTTGAACGGGATGTCGGTTTCGGTCATCCACCATTGTCCGTCTTGCGAGAACCATGCGTCAACATCGTTGTTGCCGGAGTTTTTAAAACTTGCCACGTAGTGTCCGGCACGTGTACCCCAGCCGGCATTGTCCTCTCCGGGGAACATCTGGGTGAATGACTTCTGCACTTCTGACGGAACGACCAATGGTTCGTCGTCGTTACAACTTTGCAATCCGGCAGCCATCATGCTCAACGCTGCCATAAGCATACACATTTTCTGTTTCATAATCAAATCTTTTATCGGTTAATTTCCTTTATATCCCATAAACCTGCGGAAAAAGAAAATACTGCATCTTGTACTGACTATTTTATCTGACTTTTATGATGATTATTTTTTTGAGTGGTTTAATGTGTTATAAATAAGGAATCTATAAATGGAATGTAACAGAAAGCATAGCGGACGATATAATAATATCAGGGCAATAAATATTGCCTCATAGGTTAAAAAACCATAACGAAAAATTGTTTTTTAAGAAGAACTGTTTGTATGTGGAAAAAAATAGCTACATTTGTGATGTGTTTTTCATGGTATTAGATTTAAGGTTAACAAGATTGGTTGTCGTGAGACAATCAATTTTTTTTGTACCTGTCCGAAAGCTAAGTCTTCGATAAATAACCGAAAAAAACCATAAAAACCGAAAACCCGTCCTGATTGTTATAATAAATACTTACCTTAGCGAATTGTTAGATTAAAAACAGCATTTTTATAATGGAAAACAGATATTGCGTGATTATGTGTGGCGGAGTCGGCAGTCGATTCTGGCCATTCAGCAAATCGTCAGCTCCGAAACAATTCATTGATTTCTTTGGAACGGGGCGGACTCTTCTACAAATGAGTTTCGACCGCATTGCCGATATAATTCCGGTCAGAAATATTCTGGCTATCACCAATGAGCGATATGCGCCCCTTGTCAGAGAGCAGTTGCCTGAGCTTGCCGACGACCAGATTCTTTTGGAGCCAGACCGTCGGAACACGGCGCCTTGCATTGCGTGGGCAGCCTACCATATCCGGGCAATCAATCCCAACGCGATGATGCTTGTCGCACCTTCCGACCACTTAATTTTGAAAGAGGATATGTTCAAAAACAGTGTGAACAACGGATTCTCTTTTTTGCGGAGCAATCCGAAGAGTCTGCTGACGATGGGTATCAAGCCATCCCGTCCGGAGACCGGCTACGGCTATATCCAAATCGAGAAAGAGGCGGAAATGGGCGACATTGTCAAGGTGAAAACATTCACAGAGAAGCCGGACCTCGAATTGGCGAAAGTATTTATGCAAAGCGGGGAGTTTTTTTGGAATTCCGGCATTTTCATGTGGTCGGCGAATGCCATTGTCGATTCGTTCCATGAGCATTGTCCGGACATCGCGATGCGGTTTGACAAAGGTCTCGGCAAATTCGGCACCGCAGCTGAAAGGGAATTTATCGAAAAGGAATTTCCTGCATGTCCTAACATTTCGATTGACTATGCGATTATGGAGAAAAGCGACAGTGTGAGTGTGCAGTGTGTCGACTTCGGCTGGAGCGATTTGGGATCGTGGGGAGCATACCACGAAAAATCGCCTAAAGCAGAACATCGCAACGTCATTCGCAATTGTCGCACGGTGCTCAACAACTGCGAGAATAACATTTTTGCCGCCAAAACGGAAAAACTGATTGTCGCTTCCGGCCTGAAAGATTACATCGTTGCCGACAATGAGGACATTCTTCTCATTTGTCCGCTTTCCGAAGAGCAGAAAATCAAGCAATACGTCAACGAAGTGAAAGCCAACTTCGGCGACAAATATCTATAATCTAAAAACTTTGTCAGGAAATGAAAAATATTCTTTTATCTTCTCTCGTGGCGGCTGTTGTCCTTATGGCCGGTTGCGGAAATACGGAAAAAAAGGACGAAAAGCAAAATGAAGCTGTGGAAATGACTACAGCCACAAAGAATGGCAACGACAGCATCTCGATGTCGCTCGGAAGAGTGATGGGGTCGGAAATCAGAAAGGATACGAAGCTCGACAAAACGGCGTTTATCGACGGTATGAAGCAATCGCTTTTTGCGGCGGATCTCAGTGTTGTCGAACAATTGTTTACCGAATTGCAGAAAAAGGCGGGAACGGCCACGGGCGACGAGAAAACGAAGCTGACCAGCCAAATGAACGGTATCAACTACGGCGCTATGATGAGCCAGCAGTTCGAAAGTTTTGAGTCGATGGGACTGATTGTCGACAAGGCCAAGCTGTTTAAGGCATTGTCGGAAGTGGCTAAGGGCAGCAAGGAGGTTGACACATCCTCCGATCAGGCACGACTTGATCTGTTTTTTGCCGATATGCAGAAAAAACAAATGGAAATCCGTCAGAAACAGGCAGAAGCAAACAAGGCTGCCGGCGAGAAATTCATGGCGGATCTGAAGAAAAACGATCCGTCGGTCAAGACCACTTCCAGCGGGCTGGCTTATCGCATCGTCAAAAAAGGCACAGGCGCGACGCTGAAGCCGACCGACGTGGCTCGTGTCAAATACAAGGGTACGCATATTGACGGAACGCTTTTCGACGATGGCGGCGGTCGGGAGATTGAATTTTCGCCTCAAAGCGTGGTGAAAGGCTTCGGAGAGGGTCTGATGCTGATGAATCCTGGTTCTAAATATGTGCTCTATATCCCCGGTGATCTGGCTTATGGTCCGAACGGAACACCTGGCGGACCAATCGGACCCAACGAGACGCTTGTTTTCGAAGTGGAGCTGGTAGGCGTCAAATAGTTTCCAAATATTTGCATTTTAGCAATTTTTGTTGAATAAAATTTAATCCGACTGCAAGAATCTCTTAATTTTGCAGTCGGATTAAAAAATTAATATCGAAAATCTTACAGAATGGATAAACTCAGTTATGCTCTTGGAATGAGCATGGGACACAACTTTATGGGGTCAGGAATCAAAAAGCTCAGTGTGGAAGACTTTGCTGCAGGCGTCGCTTCAGTCTACGAAGGGACAAAGCCGGAAATGACATTCGACGAGGCAAAGCGCACTGTGCAGGAATTTTTCACCAAACTTGAACAGGAGATGCAGGCAGAAGCAGCGAAAGCCGGAGCCGAGAACAAGAAAATAGGGGAGGCTTTCCTTTCGGAAAATGCCAAACGCGAAGGAATCACGGTCACCGCATCGGGATTGCAGTATGAGGTGCTTCGTTCAGGGAAAGGAGACTGTCCGAGTGCGGCCGACCGCGTAGAGGTGCACTATACCGGCAAGCTAAACGACGGCACGGTATTTGACACTTCTGAAGAGCGCGGTGTCCCCGCTACGTTCGGCGTGACGCAAGATATAAACGGCTGGTTAGAACCTTAGCAGCTGATGCATGAGGGAGACCAGTGGCGTCTTTACATTCCATCCGATCTTGCTTATGGACCGAATGGAGCCGGTGGCGTAATCGGTCCGGACATGACGCTCATCTTCGATGTTGAGTTGCTCCGCGTAATCAAATGAAATGACAAACAATTTTAATCGATAAGAAATGAAAAAACTTATTTTTTCCGGTGTTGCGGCGCTGATGCTTGTCGCTACCGGCTGTAAAGGCGGCTCACAGGCAAACAATGACCTTGCCGCTCAAAAAGATTCCCTTACCGTAGCTGTAGCAAACGCATTTGCCGCAGAAATCGGACAACAGCTCAATCAGATGCCCGACAGCTGAATTGCTTAAGGGTGTGAAGGTGGTCATGGCTGCCGACACAACTAAGAAAGGACGTTCATACCTGAATGGTGTGCAATTCGGTATGTATATCATGCAGGCCGTTCAAAACATCGAGATGCAGGCCGGCACATCAATCGACAAAGCGAAACTCGTCGATGCCCTCAAGCTGGCTCTTGCACCCGATTCGATAGCCGTTGACCCGCAGACTGCCTACAACAATATGATGACGGCCATCATGAAGACAAAGGAAATCAAGATGGCAAACGATCCGGAGGTTATTGCCAACAAAAAGGCGACTGAAGGATTCCTCAATGAGCTGAAAAAGAAAGAAAATGTGAAAAGCCTCGAGAACGGTGTGGTTTATGAGGTGATCAAGGAAGGCGAAGGGAAGAAAGTCAACGCTTCCGATATGGTTTACGCTGTCTATGAAATGACAGCAAAAGACGGAACACAGCTTTCTTCTTCTCAAGGCAAGGCTATCCAGCTCCCTGCTTCCTCATTCGGCAACGTCAACCCGGCAATGGCAGAGGCTGTGACAGCCATGCAGGAAGGCGGACACTATAAATTCTATGTCAATGTCGGTGTCGCTGTCCCGCAAGGCGGTCAGTTGAAGCCTTACGACGTGATTGTGTTCGATATCGAACTGACAACGGCAGAAAAGGCTGCTGAGCAAAAATAACAGGACAGCAACGTATAAAACAACGCTTTAAAATCATACATTACTAAGGTTGCGCCGAACTGCCGGCGCAACCTTTTTTTGCAATTAAAAGGAGAAATATTTTTCGATTATATAGCTAAAATGTATTTTTGCAGAAACCATCGGAATCCTGAAATATGCGAAGTGTGCTTTACATATTAATGTCGTTGCTGGCTGTCGGCGCTTTCGCTCAGACCGACGAGCTGCCTTCGGCGCGCAACAAGACTTATCGCGGATTCTACCGGTTTCGCACGGAAGAGGGGGACAGCGCATTGATGCTGGTACTCAATAATGTCACAGTGTTTCCGCCGGAACGCTTCAAAGACAAGAAGCAGGAGCAATTCTATTGGCGGATGGTGCGCGACGTCAGGAAAGGACTGCCTTATGCCAAGCTGATAGCTGCTACTGTTGTTGAAACATATGAGTATATCAGCACGTTGCCTACCAAGGAAGAGCGTGACGCACATTTGAAAGCTATGGAAAAAGAGGTATTTGCCCAGTATAAGCCGGAGCTGAAGCGTTTCTCGCGTCGGCAGGCGCGCGTTCTTGTCAAGCTGATCAGCCGTGAAACCAATCAGCAGTCCTACGAAATCATCAAGGCTTTTCTCGGCTCGTTTAGAGCCGTGTTCTACCAAGCTTTCGGCCGTATCTTCAGTGTCAATCTGAAAGCCGGTTGGAATCCGGCAGCTGATGCCGGCGACGCATTGATTGACCGCATTGCCACCCGCATCGAGCAAGGCACGCTTTGATGCTGTCGCAGAGCCGGTTGCTGATTTTAAATAGTCAAGGCGACATGTGTCGAAATCATGTCGCCTTGACTGTAAATGTCACTAATGGTATTTTTTAGTCTTTTTCCCTTTTGTCTTTTTGGATCTTATAACCTCATTTACTTTAGTGCGAATTTTTAATTTAAAAATTGCAGGAATAAAATTTTTCCGTTCCAATCGTTGAGATTATGATGACAATTTTCAGTCTTGTGTTAGCAAGACGGTGTGTATCAGTGTCCCGAAAACACACCATCTTTTTTTCACAAGATTAAACTGTGTGGCTAATGCGCTAAATAAATATTGCTTTGTGATTACTGTTTATTTTATAATTTTGTTTTTTTATAGATATTCGTAAATCGTTCTTTTTGCTCATCGCTCATTTCTTCTTTCATCTCATCAAGTGTTTCTTGCGCTTTAGCGGCTTTTTCTGACAATTCTTTGAGTTCAGTGGCGGCGTTTTGGTCACCTTCTGCTGCTTTTTTCATAAGAGGAATCGCTTGTTCCACTGCGTCTTCGTAATCGTCAAGAGCTTTGTCGATTTCGTTTCCGCAAGACACCATAAACAAGGCGCATGCAGTCAGGATAAGTGCTTGAATTTTTTTCATAATTTTTGTTTTTTAATAGTTTGTTAGAAAATTGGTAAATGTTGTTTTTTATAATAAGTTGATATTTTCAGTGTTAGTCTATTCGTTTCTGTTGTGACAGGGAATTGATTATAAATTCATACTGTTTTTTTAGCTCTTCATCATCGTTTAGTTGAGAAGCCTTTGTAAGTATGGAAGCCTTTATTGTGGAAATGTTTTGACTGATTCTTTCCAGTTCTATAGCTTTGTCTTCGTCTTCTAACAGATTCGTATTCATCAAATTTTTATTGAAATCCACGCATTTTTTTAACACAGTTATTTTGTTGTGTAAATTGTCGTAGGACATTGCTCTTTTGAAATCTTTTTCAAGTTTAAGTCTGTTTTTAATGAGTCGAATCTTTTGGAAAACAGTCTTGCGTTGTTTTTTCTGCTCTTTTGTTGGTTGTTTGTCTTTTTTTGCAATCCCTTTAATTTCTTTGGCTGTTTCATCAATTTCTTTGATCAGTTCATCTAATTTTTCTTTTGCCTCTTCGTCTCCATTTATTGCTTTTGGATAAATTGACAGGATTTCATGAAGATTTTCGTTGATTGTTTCAAATCCTCTGTCAATTTTGTTTCCGCATGAGAACATGAACAGGAAACAGCTGGAAAGAATAAAAGTTTGAATTGTTTTCATTTTATGAAATATAAGTAGCTGACTAAACAGCTGTTGTCGGTGTGCGAAATTAAAAGTGGCGCTTCTTTGACAGACAGGCTTTGCCTTTCTTCTGAAGAATTGTTGTTCTGGATAGGGCTACCTAATTACATATCTCTGTATTTGTCTTATCAATAAGCTAATGAGTCAGCTACTTCTGTCGCTAATGTGTCAGCAAACTCTGCTGCTAATGTGTCATAAATTTCAGCAGGAACAGCGTCTATGCTTTCTTCAATTTCTGTTGGCGCAGGTGTATCAGGTGTTGTTTTAAGTTCTGTTCCTGTGTTTTCTATATTTTCTTCAGTGTTGGCTTCAGATGAAGTCCCTCCTGCACATGAAAATAATCCGATGCCGAGCAATGCTACAATCGCGAAAGATAGTTTTTTCATAATTTATAAATTTTAGAGTTAATGTGAGAATTGATGTTTAGACGTATTTACAATTTTGTTGAAAAAAATGTTTAATTATTTTTACAGTGGCAAAATTATGAAGGGCGGGTTATTTGAGACAAGTCCATTTCAGTCCTTTTGAAGGTTAATTTACTATTTGTAAAAAAATGATATGAAATTTGCTTACTTTCACGCATTATTTTTAGATGGAACGCGACCGGAATGGCGGTACATACCGGTTCTTGTTGACAGCTATGCATACATATAAGGTCTGTTTCAAAGAAATGTTTACTTATGAAATATCGTGAAAAGAGGAATGAAAATATTGGGATGTAGCTCTTCGGAGTCCGGATATCTGGAGGATGTGTTTGACAGGATAGACTCGTCTTTCACGGATTGTGAGGTGCTGTGTGATTCCGGATATAACTTGTTGGTCAAGGCAAAGCGCTATGGAAGATGGTGGACGCTGAAGGCTGTAAAGCCGGAGTTTGCGTCTCAGATGCTTTACCGTCAGATGTTGCGGAAAGAAATGGAAATAATGATGAAGTTGCAGCATCCTTATATTGTTCAGGTTTCTGGCATTGAAGAGGTTGACCAGTTTGGCGTTTGCATTGTAATGGAGTATGTGGACGGAATGTCGATGGAGGAGTGGCTGCAAGAGTCATCATCGAAGGGAAGGAGGCTCAGACTGATTAATCAGCTGCTTGACGCTTTGGGATATATCCATTCGCAAGGAATTGTCCATCGGGATTTGAAGCCCGGAAATATTCTGATAACGCGTAATGGGGAAAACGTAAAGTTGATTGATTTCGGACTGGCAGATAGCGACCATTTGGCTATCCTGAAGCAGCCGGCAGGAACGGTTAGCTATATTTCTCCAGAGCAAAGTTGTCTGGCATTGCCTGATATTCGAAACGACATTTACAGTGTCGGTAGAATTTTACAACAGCTGTTCCCAGAGCGACCTTTTCGTAAGATTATTGGTAAATGCTTGTCGCCCATCGAGAAACGTTTTGCAGACGTTTCGCAGCTGAGAGACGCCTTAGTTCGCCTTCAGCATCAGCGTCGGCGTCTGGTTTTCGTGGCATCGGTGTTTGTGCTTTTGACGCTTACGCTCGGGGTGGGAGTACAGACTTGGAGAATCAAAGGATATGAGAACAGTCAATCCCGGATGAAAGCGTTGATTGAGAATCAGGCCAGGAGTCTGCATGGCTATGAGCGGAAGCAGACGGAAATGGAGCAGGTGATAAGTGACCAGTCTAAAAGTCTGCAGGAAACAGAGAACAAGCAGAAGCGGATGGAAAAAGCCATTCAAGACGGAATGGCGCAAATAGATTGCAGCGAATCGGTGGTCAGAATCAACGAGTATCTGGACACATTGAGTGACATGAAGTATTTTCCGGTCTACTATAATGAGCATTCGAATGATGGCTTCATCGTAGCGAATCACTATCTGGAATCTGTCAGGCCGTCTTTCTCTGAGAGTGAAATGAGCCAGATTACCAATGCGATTTATCTCTATATTGGAGAGATTCAAAAAGAATGGTTTGAAAAAATTCAGCATATAAGATTAGAATCGAAATGAAAAAACAATTGTGTCTTGAGATAGAGAAGGCCATAGGCAAGAAGTTGCGAGTGCCGAAAGATTTTGAGTATTTGCGGGAGCGTATTTATGCGCGGTTGCATATCCTTGTGAGCGCTACCACGTTGAAGCGTATATGGGGCTATCTGGAAGATGGAGTGGAGCCGCGAACGTCGACACTGGATATTCTGTCAAGGTTTTTGTGTTTTTCGGATTTTTCCGATTTTGTCGCATCTTTCGGGCGCAATGATCCGCAAAGTTCACCGGTGCTTGGCAGAAAGTTAAACGTATTGGAAGAGCTGAGGGAATGTGACCAATTGCTTCTTGCATGGCAGCCGGATCGCATTTGTAGAATACAGTATTCCGGTAATCTGAATTTTGAGGTTGTCTATTCGGAAAATACCCGTTTGAAGTCTGGCGACACATTTCAGTGCAGTCTGCTGATTGAAGGAGAGCCGTTGTTCCTGGATAATTTGGTGCAGGAAGGGCGTGCGCCGATTGCGTATGTTTGCGGGAAAAACTCAGGTATCCGATTTGAAAAATTGGGAGATTTGATAGAAGAGTAGAAAGAAAAGGGGATTGTGCGCATTCCCCTTTTTCTTGTGCCGGAATTCTGTTTTTAATGGAAGAACGCTTCCCATTTGTCGCGCATCAGGTCGAGCGTGTTCAGCTCGTTGATGTAGAAGCTGTATTTGCCTTTTACGCTGCCTTCCATATAATATTTGTTGTCGATGCGTTTTACCGGTTTGTATAGCAGTCCGGCTTGCGTTTTTTTCCGTCCTAAAAAATCGAAGCCTTCCGTCTGTCGGTAGAGGTCGGTGTCGTTGTTGTCGGTGACATACAAAGCGCAAACTTCCCCTGTTTCGTCGAACTCTGCCCCCCAGATGTTGACGGCATGAATCAGCCTTGCTGTGGAGATAGTGCATTCGATGGCTTTTTCCGACTTGAAAATAGCCTTCAGTTCGTCGCTGAGCGAGCGGCTTGTGTAGATTGGCACGACAGTCGCCACAAATTCGTTCTCGCCGACAAGGTCCTTAAAGTACGCCGGGCTTTGTTTTCCGCCTGCGAGCGGCCGTCCGGAGAAAAACCAGCTTAGTGCTCCGCTTACGTCATTTCCGGTGTCGTTGAAATGCGTTCGGTAGAGTTCGAAAACATCGCTGTCGACTGAGTTGCCATATTCCGACGGACCTGAAT
>USOC01000006.1 GCA_900556245.1 uncultured Prevotellaceae bacterium | reverse complement strand
TTTGTGTTCAAATCATCAGATTTCAAATCCTGCACGGCGTAGCCAAGGGCTTTGCGCTCGCGTTTCATTCCAAATGCTGTCACGACAACTTCCCCGAGTTGGGTAGTGTTGTCCTCGAGTCGGACAATCATGTTGTCGGTAGCTTTTACGGTTTTGGCTTTCATGCCAACGTAAGACACCGTAATGGAATTAACACCTTCGGGCAACGTGATTGTGAAATTACCGTCGAAATCGGTAGCCACGCCATTGCCGCCTCCCACAGGCACGACAGAAGCTCCGATCATCGGCTCTCCGTCGGCCTCGTAGACAACTTGTCCGCTCACAGTAGTCTGCGCCATTGCGCTAAGCGTGATTGAGAAAGTTGCCAGTAGAAATAAAAACAGCTTTTTCATTTTGAATGATTAAAAAAATATATATGTTTGATTTATAGTGAAGCCTGCCGTTCTCACGGCTTCTTCATTTTTCTTTAAAAAAACAATCTTTTTTACCGCTGAATCTTCCGTCTAAGGCTTGCTTCTTTTTTAATGCCTTCTCCTTATCCGGGATTCGTTGCAAAATTACATATATTTTTTTAAAACAGACAAAAGAATTGAAAACATTAACGTTGTGTAGCATATTGAGTGAATTTGTAGCTCATTTGTGGACAAAAATGATTGTATATTCTTTGTTTTGCTTTCATTTTGCAATGTATTATACCCGTGGCTTCTTGTTGCTTGCTGTCATGTAGGGCAGATGGGGCTGAATGTGTAAGGCGTTGTGTGTTAGTTGGTAGTTTACGATGTCAACGAAGGGGAGTATGGCGTGACGCTTACCTTGGGAAATGTCCGGTATCAAATAATACGGGAAACGATAAGTGTTAAAATTTAACATTTTAAAAATTAACAAATGGTATTTAAGTATGTTGTGCAGCATATTTTTGACGCATTTAATCTATTCGATTAGGATGTTTTTCGCCATTTGTCTGTATCGTGTCGTATGAAATATATTGGAAAAAACGATGAAAAATTGTTCTGTGAAAATAAAATTTTGTACATTTGCACCGAATTGCGGTAATAGCTCAGTTGGTAGAGCATCAGCTTCCCAAGCTGAGGGTCGCGAGTTCGAGCCTCGTTTACCGCTCGAAAACCTCTTCCCGGCATCTGACGGGAAGAGGTTTTTTTTATGGAAAAAGCAAGGCGACCGCTTGAATCCTAACTGGTTCAGGCGGTCGCCGGCATATGGTCGCTTTGTGATCAGATGATGCCTTGCGACATCATGGCGCGGGCCACTTTCATGAATCCGGCGACATTTGCGCCTTTCACGTAGTTGATATAGCCATCTGTCTCTTCGCCGTATTTGCGGCATTGTTCGTGTATTTCAGTCATGATGCGACGCAGCCGTTGGTCGACTTCGTCCGCAGTCCATGTGAGTTTCTGAGAGTTTTGCGCCATCTCCAGACCCGATACCGATACTCCCCCCGCATTGGCGGCCTTTCCGGGGGCATATAGAATGCGAGCCTTGACAAACTCGCGGACTGCGTCCGGCGTAGAGGGCATATTCGCTCCTTCTGAGACGGCAATGCATCCGTTGGCAAGCAGTGTGCGGGCGTCTTCGCCGTCAAGCTCGTTTTGGGTGGCGGAAGGCATTGCAATGTCACAGGGAAATCCCCATGGACGTCCGCCGGGAACATATTCGCATCCGTATTTCTCGGCAAATTCACGGATTCGGCCACGGTAAATGTTCTTGAGTTCGAAAATAAAGTCGAGCTGTTCTTCCGTGATGCCTTCCGGCACGTGGATTGTGCCGTCGGAGTCGCTCATCGTAACCACTTTTGCTCCCAGGCTCAGGAGTTTTTTAGCAGTATAGCGCGCTCCATTTCCCGAGCCGGAGATGGCCCCGCGCTTGTCTTTGATGTCGATGCCGCGTGTGGCGAGCATGTTGAGCAGGAAATAGACGTTGCCGTAGCCGGTTGCTTCCGGACGTACGAGAGAGCCTCCGAATTCAAGACCTTTTCCGGTAAATGTACCTGTGTTTTCACGGGCCATTTTCTTATACATGCCATACATGTAACCCACTTCGCGTCCGCCTACGCCGATATCCCCGGCGGGAACGTCGCGGTCGGCTCCGAGATTGCGCCACAACTCGGCGATAAATGCCTGGCAGAAACGCATTACTTCCATGTCAGACTTGCCTTTGGGACTGAAGTCGGAACCGCCTTTGCCTCCACCCATCGGAAGCGTTGTCAGTGAGTTCTTGAAAGTCTGTTCGAAAGCAAGGAATTTGAGAATCGACTGGTTGACTGATGCGTGAAAACGGATGCCGCCTTTGTAAGGACCGATGGCGTTATTGTGCTGTACGCGGTAGCCCATATTGTTTTGCACCTGACCCTTATCGTCTACCCATGAAACGCGGAACGAGATAATGCGGTCCGGAAGGCACAGACGTTCGATGAGGTTGTAGCGTTCGAATTCCGGATGCTCGTTGTAGACCTCTTCGATGGATGTCAGCACCTCTTCTACGGCTTGCAGGTATTCCGGTTCGTTTGGAAATCTGCGGCGCAAATCGTCGATTACTTCTGTTGCTTTCATATTTTGCTATTCAATAAAGTTAAACTTATCTAAGACGGGTGCAAAGTTATGGAAAAAATCCAAGCAAATCCACTTTTGTGTGGACAAATGGTTGAAAAACGATTTAAATATTTGTATTTAGTTTGATTATTGGCGGATATGTGACGAAATGAAAAGTTAGCGTATTGAAAAAAGCGGCGCAACGGGGGTGAGTCCGTTGTGCCGCCGTCAAGAATTTTCTTTATAGCTTATCTGGCATTTCTGTCGAGCGATTCGTAGACGTATTTAAAGATGTTTGCACGGGCACCGACGCGGGAGAAGGCCGGGTTGACTCGACTTGGAAAGACCCGGTTCGACAGGAATATGTAGATGACATCGGTCTTAGGATCTATCCAAAAAGACGTGCCTGTGAAACCTGTATGTCCTACAACTTCCGGGCTGGCTTCTTCACAGGTCGACGAGTATTCCGGTCTTTCTGTGTTCGGCTTGTCAAAACCAAGACCGCGGTGGGAATTGGCGGATTTTGACGTAAGGAACATGTCGACAGTTGCTTTTGTCAGAATCTGTTCGCCTCCATACATTCCGCGGTTGAGCCACATCTGGCAAAGTTTTGCCAAATCGTTTGCGTTCGAGAAAAATCCGGCGTTGCCCTGGATTCCACCGGAGACGGCCGCCGTTTCGTCGTGGACAACGCCTTGTACGATGCCTCCGCGAAAATACTCGTCGCGTTCTGTCGGAGCTATTTCGCTTTTTTTGAAGATGTCGAGAGGGCGATAGACAGAGCGGTATGCGCCAAGGCGGTGGAAGATGTTGTCGTAGACGTATCGGTCGTGCCGGATTCCTGTTGCGTTTTCTTCAGCCTGGCGAAGCATGCAGAAGTTGAGACAGCTGTATTTGTAATTGCGGTCGTCGCGTTGTGTGGTGTTGTAAATCATCTGCATAACCGAATCGGCGGTAATTTTGCCGACAAAGAGATTCTTGCCGATTTGCACGTCGAAGTCTTTGGTGCGGACGGGCGATGTGATGTCTGTGCGCACCCGTGCAGTGTCATTGATGAATCCCCCTCCTGCGAAGCGCTTATAGCCCGGTTGCCGTTTCCCCTTGACGAGTGCGGCGTTGTAGCTTGTCGAGTCGGAGAAGAGCTGGTAAACGTTGATTGCAGGTTGCATGCCGGTCTCGTGATAAAGCAGGTTGCGAATGGTGATTTCGCCTTTTTCGGAGTCTTTCAATTCCGGAATATAGGTGGCTAATTTTGCATCGAGCGACAGCTTCTTGTCGTCGACGGCCTTCATGACGCCTGACAGCATGCCTGAGGCTTTTGATACGGATGCAAGGTCGAAGATGGTGTTGTCGGACATTGGTATGGTTTTTCCCGCATCCATATAACCGTAAGTTTTATTGACCACCACTTTTCCGTGGCGCGCTACCAGCACTTGGCATCCGCCGAACGATCCTTCCTGCACTCCCAGGTTTGAGATAGAGTCGATTTGCTCCAGCAAGCGGGTGTCGAGTCCCACTTCTTCCGGCATCGCATAGCCAAGGCGAGATGCGCGTAGCGTCAGTCCGTCGCCGGCATGAGCTACGCCTTCGACCGTGACGGGGATTCGGCCGGTAGCGTCAGATCCGCCAAATACGACTTGTGCGGCGAAGTCTTGCGCATACGGATGCGATTCATAGGCCAGCACTACTGCGCGGCTGTCGTCGATCGCTTGCTTGTAGACTGTCAAATCGTAGGGGCGGATGAAGAACACGAGTGTCACTTTGTCGGCACCGGCTTTGTGCAGTATGTTTTTGACTGCAATTCTTGATGCCTCAGAGCGATCGGCAACGGCAAGGATGATATTTCCTGCATCTTTGTGTTTTGCCGCCCAGTTGGAGGCTTCTGCCGGGCTTGTGATGCGGGCGGATGACAATTGGGTGTAGCGACGGCATGCGTCTACAAACTCTTTGTGTGGCTCTTTTCCGCCGATGACGGCAACGCACGTTGTCTTTTCCAGGTGTTTCGCCGGGAGTGCCGACTCTTTGTTTTTCAGCAATGTGATTGATGCGGCATATAGCTTTCGCAGAGTCAGTTCCGCTTCTCTTGTGTTGATTCGTTCAAGCAGGCTGTCTGTTGCTGCGGGACGATAGTCGCTCAGTCCTAAAGCATATTTGAAGGCTAAGACTTTCTTACACGCTTTTTCGATAGCTTGTCGACCTTCTTCGCTATTGTTATAGTACGCAATCAAATCTTTGACGCTTTGATCAAGTTTGTACGGTTCAAGCAGTACGTCATTCCCGGCTTTGAAAGCGGCCAGGCCGTTTGCCTTGCCGTCCTGACGTGCGCCTTTCATGACTAAGGCATCCGTGAATACCAGTCCCTCAAACTCCATTTTTTCTTTCAACAGACCTGTTACAACATCTTTCGAGAGCGATGACGGCTGAGTTCCGGTATTAAGGGCCGGAATATTCAGGTGTGCTACCATAACGCCGCCAAGACCGGCGTCTGCGTAGTTCTTGAACGGCAAAAGGTCGATGGCTTGTATGCTTGCGAGCGGACGGCTTACGGTAGGAAGCGTCTTGTGGGAGTCTTCTTTTGTATCGCCGTGACCTGGGAAGTGTTTCGAAACGGAAAGCACGCCACCGTCTTCCAGTCCTTTGGAATAAGCGACAGCCTTACGCGACACATTGACCGGGTCTTCTCCGAAAGAGCGGGTGCCGATGACCGGGTTGTGGGGGTTGCTGTTGACGTCAACTGTAGGGGCGAAGTTGATATGAATGCCGGTTTCTCTGCATTCACGAGCCATTTCTAAACCGTATTCGTAAATCAGCCGGTCGTCTTGTATGGCGCCAAGCATCATGTTTTTCGGGAAGCGAGGCGTGTCCTTCAGTCGCATGGAAAGCCCCCATTCTCCGTCGATTGCCACCATAATTGGTGTTGCTGACAGGCTGTTGGCATAGTTTGCGAGTTCTGAATGGTTTTTAGCCGGACCGGAAGCGAAATAAATACAACCGATGTGGTATCGGTCGACGATTCTTTTGATTTCAGCTTTTGCGGCATTCATGTCTTTCAGTTGAAACGCTTGGGCGATGAGTTGTCCTACGCGTTGTTCGACAGACATCGAGTTGTAGACAGAGTCGACCCATGCGTTCATTTCTTGCCGGGGTGCTTTGTGGAGTAGGATTGGCGTTTTGGCATGAACGTTTATGCCGGCAGCCAACATCCAAAGTCCTAAGGCTATCAGGTACTTTTTCATTATGTATTAATTTTTATGGTAGATTCTTTCTGTTTTGTCCGCTTTGATTTTTTCTCCTTTTTGAGCTTTCTTCTTGAGCAGATTGATGAAGTCCATTTTCATGAATGAATCGCTTTTTGCGATGACTTTAGCGTTTCGGAATGATGCGAGGTGGTCGCCGCCGTTTGCAACGAAGTCTATTGTCGCTATGCGATAAGTGGCGTTCGGATTGAGGGGCTTTCCGTTGATGCGCACGTCGGCGGCTTTCCCTTTGTCGGCGGCGAAACTCAGCTGCTTGCTGACAGCTTGCCCTCCGGTAGCAACAACTTCATCAAGACAGCTCTGTAGGTTTTTGCCGTCCATTTCCACGACAAGAACAGAGTTTTCAAAAGGCACGATGGGCATCACGTTGCCATACGAAACCTGACCTTTCGGCATCAGGGCATCTACGGCTGCATCGTAGGGTTTTAGCCAGAGCTCTGTCTCGGGGTCGATTCGGGAGTCGTAACGGTTGTCGACGGGTATCAGTTCATAGTCAGGGATGCGTTCCGGATTGTCGAGATCGAGGGTGATTTTCCCGATTGAGGCTCCTTGTGAGCCGGTTTGGGCGACCAGAACCTGTTTGCCTGCGGCATTGGTAAATATATGTTTGATATTGCCCTTCTGGGGATTGATTTCCGTGTGTGAATGCCCGCCAACAATCAGATCGATGTGAGAGGTGGCTTTTGCCATGGCCGTGTCGCATGGAAGCGATGGCGTGTCGGCGCTGTATCCGATGTGCGAAAGAACGATGGCGTAATCAGCTTGTCGGTTGGCTTTCAGGCGTGCGGCAATGTTGTCGGCAATCCGGTAAGGGTGTTTATAACCAACGCCTTCAAAGTTTTTGTCCACAATCAGTCCTTCTGGAGATGCTCCGACCCCGATTACGGCAATCCGTTTGCCGTCGTATTCGCGGATGGCATACGGCTGAATGCGTCCTTCGAGAGGGGTGTCTGAGAAGTCATAATTGGCGTTGACGACGGCGGCTTTCAGAATGCTGTAGTTGCGCTGCAGCGAGTCGAGTCCGTTGTCAAATTCGTGGTTGCCGATAGACGTTATCTCATATCCCATACGGTTAATCATTTCATATTCCACACGGCCTCCGAATAGCGTATGCTCTTCGGCCCGGCGAATGCTGTCGATGGCCACTTTTGCGCGTAGCATTCCGCCTCGGTCCTTCGGCCGGTCGGGGCGGACGTTGCCGTGCACGTCATTGGTGTGCATAATGACCAGACGGTCGGCTGACGCATAGGGTATTGAGAAAAGAAGAATGGCCGAAGCCATTAATTTTGTCAGTTTCATATAGGATTGTATTTTAGCACACGAATATACGGATTAATATTAACATTCCGGTGCAATAATTTTACATTTTATATTTTTTTAGGCCATAAAGTTTACGTGTTTGCATTGGAAAAGATTCCGGGGAGGTAGCCGGTGTATAAAACAACAGACAGGATATGCGATTGTGCATATCCTGTCTGTTGTTTTTGAACGAATTGAGTCGTCAGAATTACTTCGTGTTGACGCGGCGTTCTTTGATGCCGGCTTTCTTGCCGGTAAGATTGCGCAAGTAGTACAATTTTGCACGGCGAACTTTACCGTATTTGTTTACAGTGATGCTGTCGATAAACGGAGACTCAATCGGGAAGATACGCTCAACGCCGATGTTGTCGCTCATTTTGCGAACAGTGAAACGCTTCTTGGAGCCTTCGCCGGAGATGCGGATAACCACACCGCGGTATTGCTGGATACGTTCCTTGTTTCCTTCTTTGATTCGGTATGCCACTGTGATAGTGTCGCCCGGTCCGAACTCCGGATGTTGCTTGCCTGTAGCAAATGCCTCTTCGGCAACTTTAATCAAGTCCATTTTCTTATGAATTAATTAGTTAATAGTTGTCGCAATATTCACAAGCCACTTGTCTTGTCAGAGATTACGAAAAGTGGTGCAAAGTTATCTACAATTTTTGTAATATGCAATAGGTCTGTGAGATAATTTTTATTGTCCACCCATCCAAAGACAGAACAGTCCGGCTGCTACCAAGAGCAGGTCGAATGCTTTCGCACGAAGATTTTTTTCATGGAAAATCATGGCTCCGAAACAGAATGACACGATGACACTGCCTCGGCGTACCATCGACACAATCGATACCATGGCTTCCGGTTCGCTCAGTGCCTGAAAGTAGACGAAATCGGCGAAAGTGATGAAAACGGAAATCATCGGAATGGCCCAGGTCCAGCGAAAAGGGGTGGTGGAGCTGCGTCGTGGCAACCATAGCACGAGCAGGATGATTGCCATGATTCCGCATTGGTATATGTTGTGCCATGCCTGAACTGTCAGACGGTGTAACGCTATTCCCCCATTTTCGGCAGGAGCCATCAGAAACTTGTCGTAAAGTCCGCTGCATGCGCCGATGAGTGCGGCCGCAACGAGAAAATAGATCCAGCGGTTGTGGGCGAAGCGTATGCCTTCTTTTTTGCCACTTTTGCTTAGCAGGTAGAATGAGACAATCGCAAGCGTCACTCCTGCCCATTGCCAGAGGTTAAGCGATTCGCCGAACACCAGCATGGCACCCGTCAGGGTCAGAACCGGGCGGGTGGCGTTGACCGGCCCTACGATTGTAATGGGTAGGTGCTTGATGGCAAAGTAGCCGAAAATCCACGAGGAGAGTACGATGACTGCTTTTGCGAGGATAAACAGCTGTTCGTCCCAAACCCATGGCGCAATGTAAAGCGGGTGGGAGTTGTCGGTAATTCCAATATCCGACAATATGAAAACCGGCACAAACAGCAATGCACTGAACAATGTGTTGAAAAACAACACGGGAAGCACCGCGTTATTGCGAAGGGAATATTTTTTGAAAACGTCGTAGAATCCCAGCATCGCTGCCGAGAGAAAAGCGAGAGAAAGCCACATTTCGATTGTTGCTAGATTTTTGGCAGGCAAAGTTAGTGCAAATCGAGGGCAATAGCAAAGCAATGCGGATTTAGGACAGCGTAACCACAGATTGAAGGATATTTGTGAATATGCGGATTTGATATAAAAATATTCAAAAATATGATTAAATATAAAAAGATTATCTATATTTGTGATATATACTTTATATTCTGGGTGTTTAACTTATTAATCTTTATTCCTATGAAAAAAATCTACGTTTTATTTTGGGTGATGATTTTGCTGGCTTTTACAGCGCAAGCACAACCGACTGTCTATGGCTATCGGAATTGGCAGCAGAGTAATCCTGATTTTTGCAAGAAAGGTCCGGTTCGGTTTTCCGCCGACAAACCGGGCGAAGTGGAGTTGATTGCCGACCAGACTAAAATGGGAGCAGTCTATGCGGCGACTTATTTCAATTACAAATGGTATGCGCAAGTGACCAAACCCGGTACCCAGACTTCGCTTGAAGGCCTGTATACGATTGATATGGACACCGGAGATCGAACGCTTGTGGCAGCTGCCGGACAGCATCTGGTGGAGATGACGTATGATTACACTTCCGGGAAAGTCTACGGAATCCGTTCCGGCGCAAGTGATTTGATGTCGATTGACTTGGAGACGGGAGAGACTGTTAAAATCGGGGTGTTTAAAACGGCAGAAGAAGACATCAGTATGCTTGCGTTGGCTTGTGATTTGCAGGGAAAGCTATTTGGTATAGCTACCAACGACAATCTTTATGAGATTGACAAGTCGACGGCAGCTTGTTCATTGATTGGCTTTACCGGAGTCAATGCCGCTTTTACGCAGAGTATGGATTTTGATCGTAATACGGGAGTGCTTTATTGGGCTAACTGTGGCGACTACAAACTTTACACGGTAAATACTTCGACCGGACAGGCAACTTTGGTCGGAGGTATCGGAGAGTCGGGCGACGACAGCCTTGCCGGGATTGTCATTCCTTATATCCATGTTGCAAAGGGTGCGCCTGACCGCGTGACGGATCGAAAGGCTTCGTCGACGGGCAACGTTGTGACGCTGACTTGGAAAAACCCGTCGACGGATGCGCAAGGCAAACCTTTGGCAGAGTTGTCCGCAGTGGAGATTTATCGGAATGGAAGTCTTCTCAAGACTCTTACAGAAGGATTAGGCATCGGCAATGCGATGCAATTTGATGATGCGGGAGTGGCCGACGGAATGCAGACCTATCGCATTGTTCCTGTGAATGGTAAGGGAAAAGGGGGCGTAGAGACTGACGACCTTGAAATTGTAGTCGGGAAAAATGCACCTGCGGCAGTCGGAAATTTTAAAGTTGTTGCCGGTGACAATAGTGCAGAACTGACATGGACTGCTCCGGAAGGAGGCATGTATGGAGGTGACTACGATCCGGCATCTGTCATCAAGTATGTTGTACAGCGTCATTCGGGTTCGGCGATTCAGAAGATTGACATTGTAGACCCGCAGGCGACAAGCTATACCGACAAGCCCGGTTTCGGAAAATTCAGTTATTCTGTCTACGCCGTGAATAATGTTGGAGACGGGTTGCCGTCTGAGGCAATCCCTGTGCTGGTGAAGCCTGCCGATTGGATTGTGATGACTACAGGCGAAATAAGTCTTGAGTCGGGAAAGGTCTATCATTTTTATGATGATGCGGGTCCTAATGCGTCGTATTCCAATTCCATTCATGAAGTGCTGACCCTTAAGCCGAAAGATTCGGATGGAAAGGTGACTGTTGCGTTTAAAGCGTTTGATTTGGATACTTATGGAGATTATCTGGCTGTTTATAACGGCATTGGCACATCAGCGCCTAAGATTGGACAATATGCGGCTATGGCCGTTCCGTCGGATTTGGTAGCACTGGAGTCGTCGAGTGTAGACGGAGCCTTAACGTTCGAATTTTTCTCAGATATCATGATGCGTTATGAAGGTTGGGAGGCAGAAGTGACAGTCGTCAAGAAAAAGGCTTATGATCTTGCTGCGATTCGCTTGACGGGGAATCGTTTCCCGTCGGAGGGTGCAGAGGAGGCTTATTCTGTAGAAGTTGTGAATAAAGGAACGGCGGCGGTCGAATCGGCGGACTATAAAGTGCAGTTGAAGGATGCAGCCGGAACAGTGGTTGGATAGGCTCCCGGAGTCGCTTTGTCTACCATGCAAGCGGGTACGGTCGAAGTGAAGATGCAATTGTCGCAGGCCGGCGATATGACGCTGACAGCTGAAGTTGTATTTGCTTCAGACGAAGATGTGGCCAACAATATGACAAGCGCTCTGCCGATTACAATTTTGGACGCAGACAGTCGCTTTGTTGAAATTGGCACTAACGCCGGCGAAGTGAGCGTGTCTCCGGTGTCGTTTATGATGGAAGAGTCGCTGACCGAGGTGCTCTACTATTCGAATGAAATCAACCTTTCGGAAGGACTGCTGAAAACTATCAGCTATGACTTGCTTCAAGTTGGGACAAACTATGCGGATGTGCCTGTTAGGATTTGGGTTGGAGAGACTGATATGTCCGATTTGTCAGAGACATCTATTCCCTCAAAGGATTTGACTTTAGTGTTTGATGGAAATGTTGATGTGAAAGTGGGAGATTCCGAACTGACGTTTCAATTGCATACTCCATATACCTATCGGGGAGGAACGCTTGTTGTCTTGATTTATAAAAAGAAAGAAGGAGCCACTTCGTATGATATCGCTTATGCAGGGACCTATGGCTCAAAAGAAGATCCGCAGCGGTCGCGATTTTATTCCTCCACATCTGCACAACCGATGGATCCCGATGCGGTTCCTCTCGGGTATTCCGGCGGTACGATTTGGCCGGTCACAAAACTTCTCTTCACAGACGCACAAGGCGGAGTTCAAACAGTAGAAGTGGGGAGCCGGGTGAAAGTCTATCCGAATCCGGTGACTGACGTGTTGCGTTTTGCCGGAGATGTTTCGTCTGTGGTGGTGTCGGATTTTATGGGACGTCCGGTGGTGTCTGCCGGAGCTGTCGAGTCGCTTGATATGAGCGGATTGCCTTCCGGCGTTTACCTTGTCAGAATTACCTTGTCAGATGGCGGAAGCCAAATCACAAAGGTCGTGAAGCGATAAAATCGCGAACATAGTCACTATGAAGGAGACAGGCGGCATCATTGTGGTGCCGCCTGTCTTTAATTTGTTTGATTCCGTTCGGAAAAATCAGTTGATTTGTCCGGTTGCTTTACGGAATTCAAGCCACTGGAGATAGCAATTGACCCGTGCGTCTACTTGCGTTTGTCGCGCTTGTTGCCAAAGAGCCTGGGCTTCGAGCAGGTCGGTGAGTGTTTCCATTCCGGCCTCATATTGCCGTTGGCTCATGCGGAGGTTTTCGTCGGCTGACGTGACCGACAAATCGGCCAGTTCAAGTTCGAGCTGCGCCTCTTCGAGATTGTTGCGCGTTTGCGTCATTTCCAGCGTCAGCAATTCCACTGTGTTTTCGCGTTCAGCTTCCAACTGCATTCGTTTAGCCTTGGCTGTCTTGATTTTGTTGATTTTGTGACCGCAGTCGAATAAGGGGATTGACACTTGCAGTCCGACCATAAAGCTCCAGTCGTCAAGAAGCCGGCTTCCGTTGAAGTCGATGCCGTTCGCATAACCGTATTGTCCGAACAGTCCGATTTGCGGAAGATATTCGCTTCGTGCAGTCTGAACTTGTCTGGCGGCAATGGCGCATTGTTCCTGAAGCATGGCATATTCCGGTCGCGCCATGATGTCGGTTCTCTCATTTCCAGAACCGGAGATGTCCGGCAGAGAGTCAACAGTAGCTATCCTTTCTGATAACGGACGGCCGATGTAGTGACAAAGGTTCATTGCGGCCAATCGGCTGGCGTTGTCAGTCTTTTTCAGGTTGAGCAGACTTTCGTTGAGCTTCACTTTTACTTTCAGTACGTCGTTTTGCGGTTTCAAGCCGTGCTTCTTGGCGCTTTCCACATTACGCATCAGCTCCGACAGTAATTTATGGTATGCCTCCGCTACACGGTGCATCTCGTTGGCTCTTACCAGTCCGGCGTAAGCGCGCGAAGTTTCGACAATCACTTCCGATTCCGTCAGCCTCCGATTCTGAAAAGCCAGCTGCCGGCCGCTTTTCGACATTTCGTAGCCCGCGCGGATTTTTCCGCCCATGAATATCGGTTGTCTGAGAATTATATTTGCGCTGTAGACTGCATTGATGTCATAACCAAGGTTGAGTCCGGGAAAGTAAGCAGAGCCGATGATGTTGCCGGCAGGGCCGAATGCCGGCAGATTGCCGCCCGCCACGTCGAGACTGCCCTTGGCATCCGTATAGAAGAAACTGCCGGAAAGCTCAACCGAAGGGAAAAACAAACCTTTGGTGGTCTTTACGCCCAGGGAGGCTGCTTGCAGCCCGTATTCGGCCGCACGGATTGACTTGTTGTTTTCTTTTGCAAGATTGATGCATTCGTTGAGCGACAGCTTCGTTTGAGCGGCAGCCGGGAGTGCAGCCATCAACAATACGTATAGGAATATTTTTTTCATTTAAATATCCAGATGTTAAACTGAATTATGGAAAAAAACAAATGATATCGATATTAGAAAAAGCTTTAGCACAAACTAACCAAGATGAACAATTAGAAACATTAAGACTATTAAAAGATTTTATAAAAAAAGTGAATTTCTTAGAGGTAGAAGAAAAACATACAGGAATAAAAAGTAGTAGATTCGAGTATGTGTGGCAAGATTTAATAGACATAGT
>USOC01000005.1 GCA_900556245.1 uncultured Prevotellaceae bacterium | reverse complement strand
ATAGGTTTATAGGTTTTTTGTTGCACAAATTCCGGTCAGATTGATAAACAAGCTATTCATCGCTGATTTTTCGTTTCAGTTTTTCCACGCAAAAACGCCGTCTCTTGCCTTTTTGCACAAGAGACGGCGGGGTGTTTTGGGGATTTAGTTTTGTTTTTCGAGAAGCTGGTCTACCTTTTTCTGAATTTCTTTGTTGTCGCCCTCATAGTTGATTTCTGATAATGCAAAGCAGCACTCAAATGCAGAATTACCAATCGTCGAGATCTCTTTTCCCAAAAATACCGTTTTCAAAGAAATACAGTTCGCAAATGTATGCGGTCGGATCTCTCCCTTTATCTCTACTCTTGCCCGGGTCAACTTCTCACAGTTTGCAAAAACGCAGTCATCTTCCAACTTTACATTCTCTGGAAGGTCCAGTTCTCGCAGTCCGGTACTTGCAAATGCCGAATTAGAAAGCTCTAACCCACTATTCTCCGGAAACTTTACCTTTTGCAACGCAGCACAGCCAAAAAAAGCTGACGCACCGATTTTGATCAGCGATTTTGGCAGCTGCACAGATTTCAGATTATAACACCCTGAAAATGCGGCAAAGCCAATCTCCGTAACGCCTTCCGGGATACTCACCGATTCCATGGTGGTATTATTTTTGAAGCATCCTGAATCAATTTTGGTAAACTTCCCGCTCACGGCCGATGAAACGGCGGCCATCCGGGAAGTCTTCTCCAATCCGACAACGGCAGCCGACCTGAAAGAAATCGTCATGTGCGCCATGATGATGAGCCTGATGGAACACTATAGCGAATCAACATTACTCCAGCTGATGGACATCTACACCTGCCCGGCATCCGACAGCAAACTGCAGATGAAAGCGCTCTGCTGCTCGCTGCTGGTGATGTACCGCTACCGCCACATCATCGGACATTCCCATCCGGTAGAACTCCGCATAGCCAATCTCGCAGACAATAGCCGGGCGAGAAAAGACCTGATGACCGTGTTCCTCCAGTTCATCCGCAGCCGCGGCACAGAGCGCATCGTACGCAAAGTACAGGAAGAACTCGTACCGAAACTCAAGGAATTAAGCCCGGAAATACGCCGGAAAATGAAGGATACCGGCCTGACGGACGACCTCGAAGACCCGGAGCAGAACCCCGATTGGCAAGAGCTGCTCGACAAATCGGGCATATCGCAGAAAATGCAGGAACTCAACAAAATGCAAATGGAGGGGGGCGACGTTTTTCTCAGTTCGTTCTCCCATCTGAAGTCATTCCCGTTTTTCGGAAACATCGCCAACTGGTTTCTGCCGTTCGACGCACGCCATTCAGCCGTGTCACACGTAGCCGTTCCCGGCCTGCGGCCGCTGATGGCAATGGTAGACCACAGCGGCGCATTCTGCGACAGCGACAAGTATTCGTTTATGCTGTCTCTTGCAAGCGTTCCTCAACAGCAACGCGACATGATGCTCGGACAATTCGACGAACAAAGCGCACAAATCGCAGAAATGCAAGCCAATGACTTGCCAAACCCCGAAAAAGAGCGCGAAAACACCGCCAACAAGTTTATGCAGAACCTGTATCGGTTCTTCCACCTGTTTAACCGCAAAACAGAATTCCACAACCCTTTCCACACACAGCTCAACCTGACGGAAGTGCCCTTTGTCACCGACATTCTTTCCGACACCGACAACCTGCGCCTTGTTGCAGAATTCTACTTCAAGCAGGAGCACTATGCCGACGCACTCACCATCTTCCGCAAAATAGCGGAAAAAGAGCAAGCATCGGCCGGCATCTTGCAAAAAATGGGATTCTGCCACGAGAATCTGAAGCACTACACTGAAGCCGCCGAATGCTACGAAAAGGTCGATCTGATGAAACCCGATGACCTGTGGACACTCAAGCATCTCGCCTTCTGCCACCGTACAAACGGCAATATGGAGGAAGCCATCGAATACTATCGCAAGGCGGAAAAAACAAGCCCTGGCAACGCTGCCATAGCCAACAACCTCGGAAACTGCCTGCTTGCCGTCGACAGGCCGGAAGAAGCGTTAAAATGCTTTTACAAAGTGGACTATCTTAATCCTAAAGGAGCGCGCACGATGCGTCCCGTGGCATGGTGCCTGTTTCTGACGGGCAACTTCTCGCAAAGCGCCGACTACTACAGCCGCATTCTCAGCGAGTCGCCAACAGCCGACGACCACATCAACCGCGGACACGCCCTGCTCTGCAACGGCTCGGTAAAAGAAGCTTTCGGAAGCTATTTGGCGGCAGTCCACGCCTCCGGCATCCAATCCGTTGCCGACACCGTCACAGGCGATCTTCCTCTGCTGAAAAAAGCCGGTGCCGACCCGACAACCACCGCACTGCTGCTCGACTCGTTGCGCTTCGCCACAGAAAACGCCGACTGACGCCACGACGCTACACGACAAAATATTTCCGCCCACTTGCATCCGGTCTGAAATTTAGTTACATTTGCATTTATAAAATCTACAGACAGAAACTATGAGACTAAAAACATTAATCATCCCAGCTTTATTTACAGCTACAATAATGACAAACGCTGAGAATATATTTTTCGAAGAATTCAAGACGACTCACAACGTCGTTCCGTTCGACCGAATCGAAAAAAGCTTCTACGAAGAAGCTGTCGATTCCGGTATCAAATTGGCAGAGAAAGAAATCGACGCCATTGTGAAGCAACGCTCTATGCCGACATTCGAAAACACCATCATTGCCCTCGAAGATGCCGGAGAACTGCACAACCGCACGCTCAACACGTTCTACCCGATTCTATCGGCTGACGGCGACGACGAAATGAACGAGATTTCACTGCGCATCGCCCCGAAACTCTCAAACTATTCCGCCAACGTCTCGCTCAACGAAGCGCTTTGGGAGCGCATCAAGTTTGTCTATGAAAACCGCGACAAGCTCAATCTGTCCACAGAAGACAAAATGCTATTGCAGACAACCTACGACTCGTTCGCCCGTTCCGGCGCAAACCTGAAAGGCGAAGACCGCGACAAATACCGCGCACTGTCATCCGAACTGTCGGAACTGACACTGAAATTCGAGCAGAACACCGTCAAAGCGCCCAACGCCTACGAACTTTGGCTGACAAAAGAAGACTTGGCCGGACTTCCGGAAAGCTCTGTAGAAGCAGCCGCAATGGCAGCAAAAGAAAAAGGCAAAGAAGGCTCCTACCTCATCACGCTGCAACAACCGACCTATATGGCTTTCATGAAATATTCGTCGCGCCGCGACCTCCGGGAAAAGCTTTACAAAGCCTATAACTCGCAATGCACATCCGGCGAATACGACAACACTGCCATCCTGACACGCATCGCGGAAATCCGCCTTGAGCTCGCCCGACTGCTCGGCTACAAAAACTACGCCTCCTACAGCCTGGAAAAAACAATGGCAGAAACGCCGGAAAATGTCTACCGCCTGCTCGACCAGTTGCGCGATGCCTATTTGCCGGCATGGAAGAAAGAACTGAAAGAACTGAGCGACTTCGCCAAGAAGACAGAAGGCAAAAAGATAGAGCTCCAGAACTGGGACTATTCTTACTATGCCAACAAGCTCAAAAACGAAAAATACGCCTACAACGAGGAAGAACTTCGTCCTTACTTCGAACTCAACAACGTTATCAAGGGAGTATTCGGACTCGCCACAAAGCTCTACGGTCTGCAATTTACTGAGAATCAGAACTACTCGGTATACAACCCTGAAGTGAAATCGTTCGATGTCACGGACGCCAACGGCAACTTTGTCGGCATACTCTACACCGACTTCTTCCCACGGGCCACAAAACGCGGCGGCGCATGGATGACGGAATTCCGTCCGGAATATTTCGCCAACGGTGTCAGCCAACGCCCGCATGTGACTCTGACAATGAACTTCACACGACCGACAGAGACAAAACCGTCACTGCTCACTTTCTATGAGGTAGAAACGTTTATCCACGAGTTTGGTCACGGACTTCACAGCCTTTTGGCTCAGACAAACTACAAGTCGCTCTCCGGCACAAACGTCTATCGAGACAGAAGCTGTCACCGACCCGTTCGCCTTTGAAAACAAAGCCATCGAAAAAGTACAAATGTTCCCGATTGTAGAAGGTTGTGCCATCGGTCCGAAATTCAACCACATCTTCTCTGGAGGATATGCAGCCGGCTATTACAGCTACAAATGGGCGGAAGTAATCGAAGCCGACGCATTCCACTACTTCCTCGAAAACGGCATCTTCAACCAGGACATCGCCAAATCGTGGAAAGACAACGTGCTCAGCCGTGGCGGCACAGAAGCTCCTATGACGCTCTACAAGCGTTTCCGCGGACAAGAGCCGACAATCGACGCTCTTCTTATCCGTGACGGTGTCAAAAAGGAGAATAAACGCAAGTAAATTTATCCCAAAGCCATAACCGAAAAGAACCGCAAAAGGCAGCAATTGCCTCTTGCGGTTCTTTCTATTTCCGGGAAATCGGCAGGAACGGAAAAATATCTTGTCCAACTGAAAATTATATGATTAAGAATTTGTACTTTTGTCCGTTAATAGGAAGTCGCATGTCAGGCGTCTGCCGCCTGAACCGGCGAAAGCCTTAGAAGTTAGAAGAGAGACGAAATATGGATAACGACACAAAGCAGCAACAACTCGACTCGCGCTACCTGCGCATGGCAAGAATCTGGGCGGAAAACTCCTATTGCCGGCGCCGTCAAGTCGGAGCCTTGCTGGTAAAAGACAAAATGATCATATCCGACGGCTTTAACGGCACCCCGTCGGGGTTCGATAATATCTGTGAAGATGAAGAAGGCAAAACCTACCCTTATGTGCTCCACGCAGAAGCCAACGCCATCACCAAAGTGGCCCGCAGCAACAACAGCAGCGAAGGAGCGACCCTCTATGTGACAGCCGCCCCTTGCATCGAGTGTGCCAAACTGATCATTCAGGCAGGCATCAAACGCGTTGTATTTTCCGAACTCTACCGCCTTGCCGACGGACTCGACCTGCTGAACAAAGCCGGCATCGAATGTGTTTTTATTGAATCCGGACAAGGCTGTCCGCAACCATAATTCCGAAACTATTCAATCAATATGAGAATTAAGCACAATTCCATCATCTGGTATCCCCTCGCTATCGCCATATCCATCGTGACGGGTATCCTGATTGGAAACTACATCTCCACCCAAAAGTTTATTCTCGACAAAGACCGGAAAATCAATTCCGTACTCAATCTCATTCAAAGCGAATATGTAGACTCTGTCGATATCAAGCAGTTGGTGGAAATGTCAATCCCACAAATCATCACCAACCTCGACCCCCATTCCTATTACATTCCGGAAAACGACGTCAAAGAAGAAAACGACAAGCTAAACAGTTCGGTCAGCGGCATCGGTGTCACATTCTTCATGTACCGGGACACCGCCAGAATCGAGGAAATCATACCCAACGGTCCGGCTGAAAAAGCAGGATTGATGACCGGAGACCGTATCATTTCAGTCGACGGGCAATCGATTGTTGGCACAGAAATATCCGACAAAGGAATCCAAAGCAAAATCAGAGGAGACAAAGGCTCTAAAGTGGTGCTCGGAATAAAGCGCAATACAGCCAAAGAGCCTCTAAAATTCACCATTATCAGAGGCGATATTCCCATTAACACAGTCGACGCCGCCTATATGCTCGACAAGCAGACCGGCTACGTCAAAGTAACGAAATTTGGAAGAAGCACATATTCCGAATTCCTGTCCGCTCTCATCAAGCTGAAAAAAGAAGGTGCCAACAGCTTTGTTGTAGACCTTCGAGGCAATGCAGGAGGCTATATGGAGATGGCGATTCTGATGGTCAACGAATTTCTTCCCCAGGGCGAATTGATTGTCTACACAAAAGGGAGAAAAATGAGGGAGGACATCCAAGTGTGGAGCGATAGCCAAGGCTCATTCCACGAGGAACAGGTAGTCGTGCTCATCGACGAATACTCGGCCAGCGCCAGCGAAATCATGGCGGGCGCGCTGCAAGACAACGACCGAGGTCTCGTAGTCGGACGCCGCTCTTTCGGGAAAGGCCTGGTACAAAAGCAAATCTACTTGCCCGACAGCAGCGTTGTGCGCCTGACCACCGCACGCTATTACACTCCCTCTCATCGTTGCATCCAAAAGGATTACCAACGTGGCAAAGAAGATGACTACTCGATGGAGGTCTACAACCGCTATACGCATGGCGAACTCTACAACGCCGACAGCATAAAGATGGACAAAAGTCAGGTGTACAAGACCGCAAACGGCCGTACCGTCTATGGCGGAGGCGGCATCGTGCCGGACATTTTCGTGGCAAACGACACAACCGGCATAACCTCCTACTATCTGGCGGTAGCCAATCTGGGGCTCATCCACAAGTTTGTCTACTCCTATGTCGACATCAACCGCCAAACGTTGAAAGACATCAAGGACATCGACCGGCTGCAACGCATTCTGCCCGGTGACGACGCCCTGCTCTACGACTTTGTAACGTTCGCAAAAGACAATGGAGTACCCATCCGATGGTATTATATCAGCCAAAGCAAAGCTCTGATCATCCGACAACTGCGGGCACTTATCATTCGCGATACCCTTGGCATGGAAGCATTCTATCGCTACTACAACAAAAGCGACAAGACCATCAACGCCGCATTGAAAGCAATCCGAGAAAACAAGGCCAAATATCCGATTTCCGTTGAAATCCAAGGCAACAAACATTAAACAATAAACAAATGCAGACAAAAGCCGACATACGCAAGGAGATGAAAGCCGCAAAAGCGCGTCTCTCCGACTCTGAAAAAAGAGAAGCGGCACGACGCTGCTTTGCTCAAGTTGCCTCAATGCCGGAATTTCAAGCGGCCCGCAATATTCTGGTCTACCACGCTCTCCCCGATGAAATTCCGACAGACGAATTTCTCAGGGAATGGGATGGCCGGAAACGCCTGTTCCTGCCCCGCGTAGCAGGCGAACAACTCGACATACTCGCCTATGATGCCGCCCGGCTGTCAACCGGCGCATTCCATATACAGGAGCCGACAGGCGACACCTGCTTCGATGTCCGGGAAATGAATCTGATTATCGTACCTGGCGTAGCCTTCGACCGCTCCGGAAACCGGCTTGGTCGCGGAAAAGGCTTCTACGACCGGCTTCTGCAAGAAGCGACTTGCCCGAAAGTCGGTGTCGGCTACGCTTGTCAGATGGTCGGTCTTCTCCCGGCAGAGGAACATGATATCCCTATGGATGCTATTGTCACCGAAGAAGAAACAATACGACGAATTGAAAAATAAAGGCAGATATGGCATTGATAACACCTGAAACAAAACTCTGCAACGTAATCATTGACGAACCGTCGGTAATTCCGGTAATCAACCGTTTTGACATCACCCTTGGCGTCGGCGACAAAACAGTCAAGACCATTTGTCGGGAAAAGGGAATAGACCTGACATTCTTCCTTGCCGTCATCAATGCATTTATCAATGAGTCGTTCTTCCCCGACAGCGAATTTTCGCCGCTGAGCGCAGTAAAGACCGTCGACTACCTTCGCAAAACAAACAATTCTTATCTGCGATTCCAATTACCAAATATTGAGCGACATTTCAGCGCACTAATCGGTCACAGCGACAGCAACAACAACCTCCCGCTGCTTTTCGACCTCTACCACGAAGTAAAAGCGGAAATTGTACGGCGGATAGACGACGACACCAAATGGTTTGATGAAATCGCAAAATCAGCCGGAAACGCTGAGACCGTACGGACAGACTGCTCAGAAAAGGCAGAAGCGCACGACTCCATCGAGGATAAGCTGAGCGACCTGAAAAATATGTTTGTAATCCACCTCCGGGGAGATTATGACCGCAACCTTTGCCATGCCGTACTGGTTGCAATCATCGGTTTGGAGCGCGACATCCGACAAAACAACCGCATCCGCAACCGCATATTGCGGCCGTTAGCGGAAGCTCTTGTGAAAGGTCTCTCCCGATAAACGCATTTCTTTCTCAAATCCGACCAATCATGACCCCCATTAACGTCACCATCATTTCGCAAGAAACGCTTACAGCCACCGGTCTAAGGTGTCTGCTTCGCGACTTGTTCGACATAGACGCCCGGATAGTAGGGCAACCGGGAGTCTTGAAAGACTCGGAAGTAGCCGCAACCGACCTTTTCGTGACGGATGCGGAAACTTTTGCAGCTGCGCCGGGGTTCTTTATCCAACGACGCCCGAAATTGGCAATCATCGGCGGTAGCGACAACGGAGACGACAACATTGGCTTTTTCATCAACCGATTTGCCGGCGAAAAGCAACTTATTCGCCGCCTTTCCGAAATAGTAGAAGCAGTCGACAGCAAGCGCAGCGAAGCCGGAGGATTGTCGCAACGAGAAATCGAAGTACTCTGCCTCCTCGCCAAAGGACTGACAAACAAAGAGATTGCCGACCGACTTTGCATCAGTACAAACACCGTCCTTTCCCACCGAAAAAACATCTCTGCCAAACTCGGCATCAAAAGCCTCTCCGGATTAAGCGTTTACGCAATGATGAACGGATACATCAACGATATCCCGCATCAGACACTATAAAAAAAATACCGGGATGAAAAACCCGGTATCGCAGTCACGCACCACTGTCCTCTTCTCTCGGAAGAGCTCAGTTTTCCAATTCTGCCAGAATCTTCTTCAATTCTTCGTCGGTAGCCAGAAGTTTCGCCTTACACACCTTCAGCAGCTCAAGCGAGCGGGACGTATAGCGAGAAAGGTTGTCTATGCTACAGGACTCCGTCTGCATCTCGGCAACAATACGCTCCAATTCTGCCACAGCTTCCGTATAGGTCAGTTTTTCTAATGATTCTTTTTCCATATCCAAATTTTTACGATTTGACAATTGATTGAACGTCTCCACAAGCCAGACGGGTTGTCAGGACGTCTCCAGATTCAAGCCTCGATGCATCGGTCACTACTTTTCCATCCTTCATCGTCAAAGAATAGCCGCGCTTCAACACCCAGTCGGGCGACAGCAGCTCGACTTGCTTGGCCAGATGCTCTACTCTCAGGCGATTGCGTTCAAGCGTCATCTGAGCTGCGGAGGCGATGGCTCTTGAAGTTACAGCAAGTCCGCTCTTCGCCACTTCAATACGCCGTGCGGCCTGAACCGGTACAAGTCCTGACAAAGCGTTCAGACGGGAGCGGTGTCGCGTCAGAAGTGCGCCGGCCGCATAAGGGATTGTCGCCGCAAAATAGCCTAACTGCTGTCGAGCGCCGACCAGCATCTGGGATGCTGACGAGACAATTCCTTCAGAAAGACGGTTAAGGTTGTCGAGAGCATCCTGCGCTTTCGCCAACAACCATTCTGCTGCGGCTGTCGGCGTCTTGACACGCACATTGGCAACCGCATCGATAACCGTATTGTCGCGGTCATGCCCGATGCCGGAGACTACAGGCAGCGGGAATTGCGCAATATGCGATGCAAGGTCATAGTTGTCGAATGAATTAAGGTCGGAAGTAGAGCCTCCTCCCCGAATAATCACAACGCAATCAAACAAGTCGGCATGTTCGTTGATGCGCTCGAGTGCCGCGATGACTGACGGCACCGTATTGACTCCTTGCATCGTGGCAGAAAACAAGCAGGTATAGAACTTCAAGCCAGAACCATTTCCATGCAGCTGGTTCATGAAATCACCGTATCCGGCCGCATCGCGGGCGGATACGACGGCTATTCGCTGCGCTACAGAGGGCCATTCCAAGGCTCTGTTCATATCAATGATACCCTCTCGTTTGAGCCTGTTAAGTATTTCAAGGCGTTGCCGGGCCATATCGCCCAACGTATAGGACGGGTTAATGTTATTAATCAGCAGAGAGAATCCAAACTGCTCATGGAAGTTGACACTGACTTCGACCATAACGTTCAGCCCGGTGCCGAAAGCCTGCCCGGTGCCCTGCTCAAACTTTGCGCGCAAGGCAACATATCGGCTGGCCCAAATGATGGCGCGGGCTTTGGCCACAGTTTGTCCGGTATCGGGATTCTTCTGCACCAACTCGAGGTAGCAGTGACCGCCCTTGACCATGACATCGCTTGTTTCGGCAAGAATCCAGCAACGCTGTACCGATTCGTGCTGGAGCAAGCGCCCCACCCTGCGGTTAAACTCCAAAAGAGAGATAGCCATTGTTTCCATTCTCACTTCCGTTTAATAGCTGTAAGCCGCTGAATCAGCTGCTTCAACTTCATATACTGCATCTGAAACGTGCGACTCAAGCTGGCTGATGGCCGCCTCCAACTCCGGAGAGGGGCAAAGGTCATTGGCAAGGCGATAGAAAGAAAGAGCAAGACTGATGTCTCCCGTCAAATCAAGCTGGGTTTTTGCCGCAGCCTCCCATTCAAGCGATTCCTTGGCCAATGCGTTGTTAAGCTTGCCACGGAAATCACCGGATTGGGAATAATTGAGATCAGGCACGCCGGCATAATCCTTTTCGTAGTTCTCCACCTGCTCAAACAAGCGTTTGGCTTCAAGCAACTTCTTATGATGGTCTGTTGACTCCTCGGAATCAATCAGCGTCTGGCATTCTTCGCAAAGCTCTTCATAGTCGGCATAGTCAGCCTGAGCGCGCTGCCTGAGCGCACGCTCTTCAGATCCGCTGAGGTAATACCAAACGCCGCCTCCGGCAAGCAGAAAAGCGACAAGACAGGACACCACTACAGTGACAATTTTACCCGCAGGCAATTTCTTTCCCGTCGCGGGTTTCGACGATTTTTTACCGCCAATCACTTTCGTTGCCGAACGGTTGGCTTCCTCTGTTTTTCTCTTTTCACCGATGACATGCGTCGGAGCGGAAACAAAATCAGCAGAAGAAACCGATGGCTGCGTCTCTTGTGACAAGTCAGCAAGAAATGCCTCGACGGTCGGAGTGCGGTCGAACTTGCGGTAAGCCATTGCCCGCTTAACGGCAACGACAGTCCGCTGATTGGCAAGCCCGGCCAGCGACTTCTCTACGGTATCGGGTTGTAACTCGGCAGAAATGACGGGAGTCTTTCCTGTAAGCATATAAAAGAGAGTTGCGCCTAGCGCATAGACATCAGCTTCCGGAGAAAACGTCTGCAAACCGGAATATTGCTCTACCGGAGCATAGCCGTCGCTGCAACCCTGCACCCGTATTGTCGACGTGGGATTGCCTGATTCGTCAAAATGCTTGGCAAGACCGAAATCAATCAAGACAGGAACTTTCTGGCCTGAATGGGGGTCAACGCGAAACATCACATTATCAGGCTTGATATCCAAATGGTTGATTTGATGCCGATGAAGAAACGAAACGGCATCGGCAACTGAACGGATAACCGCCAAGGCTTCCTGCTGCGACATCGGTCCCTGCTTTTTGACAAGATCGGTAAGCGTGCCTCCTGTCAGATACTCCATGACATAATAGACCGTCCCGTTCGCCTCAAACACCTCACTGACGGGTACGACATGCGCATTGTCTCCACTGATTTGATGAAGGCGACGGGCTTCTGAGAGAAAATCAAGCCGGCTTTGCTCCACGCGTTCCTTCATCGGACGGGCATGTCCGACAGAATGTGAGGTTGCATCGCGCTCGCTGGCATCTTTCATAAAAAATTCCTTCACCGCAAAATAAGTGAACGCCGGAATCTTGTCGAACATAACGACAGCTGACACCTTGTAAGTGATACCGAATCCACCTTTTCCCAATACACTTTCCACCTTATATTCCCGAGTCGGACTTTTTAAGAAAGCACCGACCGGCAATGACTGATTTAAATCTTTTCCTTCCATATTTCTGTATGGTTTTTCATCAATTGACAGATTCTGACATAAAAGGATATCCGGGCAGCGGAAATCGCGTCACGATATCCCCTATTTCTACAAAATTAATGATTTCTGCCGATACCTGCGGAAGACAAGTAGAAAAAAAAGAGAATAGCCCGGAAAGCGTTACCGCATCCGGGCTATTCTTATTTAAATGTCAGATACTATTTCAGTTTTTCCTCAGCCTGCTTGATTTTGGCTGCATCTTCAGCGGCTTCGGCCTCCATTCGAGCGTCAAGACTCTTGTCAATGTACTCGAAATCTTCCTTGCTGCCCACGAGAATCGAATTATAGTCGCGGATACCGGTACCGGCAGGAATCAGGTGACCGCAGATTACGTTCTCCTTCATACCCTCAAGATAGTCTGTCTTACCGTTGATGGCTGCCTCATTGAGCACCTTCGTTGTTTCCTGGAACGAAGCGGCCGACATAAAGCTGGAAGTCTGGAGTGCGGCACGAGTGATACCCTGCAACATCTGGTCGGAAGTAGCCGGAATAGCGTCACGCACTTCCACCAACCTGAGGTCTTTGCGCTTCAAGGAAGAATTCTCATCACGAAGTTTGCGGGCCGTAATGATTTGTCCTTCTTTCAAGTTCTGGGAATCTCCTGCATCGGTCACAACCTTCTTGCCCCAAATACGGTCGTTCTCATCCATAAAGTCGCGCTTGTCGACAATCTGCTGCTCCAAGAAGCGAGTGTCGCCCGGATCGAGAATTTCCACCTTGCGCATCATCTGGCGTACAATCACCTCAAAGTGCTTGTCGTTGATTTTCACGCCCTGCATACGGTAGACATCCTGTACCTCATTGACGATATATTCCTGAACGGCTGTCGGACCCTTGATGTTCAAGATGTCAGACGGAGTGATGGCACCGTCAGAAAGCGGAGTTCCGGCACGAACATAGTCGTTCTCCTGCACAAGAATCTGCTTCGACAACGGAACGAGATATTTTTTCTCTTCTCCAATCTTCGATTTCACGGAGATTTCACGGTTACCGCGCTTCACCTTTCCGAAGATTACCTCACCGTCGATTTCAGAAACGATAGCCGGATTCGACGGGTTACGAGCCTCAAACAACTCAGTCACACGAGGCAGACCACCGGTGATGTCTCCGGCGTTACCGGATGCGCGCGGCGTCTTGATAAACACCTGACCGGCCTTCAGCTCTTCACCGTTTTCTACCATCAAGTGTGCGCCCACAGGCAGAGAATAGGTCTTCAAAACCATTCCGTTTGCATCGACAATCTGTGCTTCGGGCACTTTCGTACGATCTTTCGACTCTGTGATAATCTTTTCATGCAAACCGGAGGTTTCGTCAGTCTCTTTGCGGTAGGTAATACCTTCGATAACGTTAACAAAGTTCATGCGACCGGCAACTTCGCTGACGATAACGGCATTGAACGGGTCCCATTCACAGATGACGTCACCTTTCTTTACAGTCGCGCCGTTTGCAAAGTACAACTTCGAGCCGTAAGGAATATTGGTATTTGTGAGAATCATTCCGGTATTCGGATCGACAATACGCATTTCCGCAAGACGACCGACAACAACATCGCAATCATCACTCTTGACAGTGCGCAACTCGTCGATTTCAAGAATACCATCGTAACGAGAAGTCACTGACGATACTGCGGCTATGTTCGAAGCGACACCACCGACGTGGAACGTACGAAGAGTCAGCTGCGTACCCGGCTCACCAATCGACTGCGCCGCAATGACTCCGACAGCTTCGCCTCGCTGAACCATACGGTTCGTTGCAAGGTTGCGGCCATAACACTTGGCGCAGACACCCTTCTTCGCCTCGCAGGTAAGCACGGAACGTATTTCCACTGATTCAATCGGTGATTTTTCGATACGCTCTGCTGCGGCATCTGTGATTTCTTCTCCCGCTGCCACAATCAAATCGCCTGTCAACGGGTCTATGATATCATGCACAGAAACACGTCCGAGAATTCTTTCACCAAGAGTTGCTACAACATCTTCATTGTTTTTCAACTCGGTGCAAACGAGTCCGCGGAGCGTTCCGCAGTCTTCTTCCGTGATAATCACGTCGTGAGCTACGTCAACCAGACGACGTGTCAGATATCCGGCATCGGCTGTCTTCAAGGCCGTATCGGCA
>USOC01000004.1 GCA_900556245.1 uncultured Prevotellaceae bacterium | reverse complement strand
CCCTACGAGCGGGAGTTGCTTCGTGTCGTTATCCACGGGATTCTTCATCTTTGTGGAATTAACGACAAAGGGGTAGGGGAGCGTGAGATTATGGAGCGGTATGAAGATGAGTCGCTTGAATTGCTGTCAAAACTACTTGCTGAAAGAAAATGAAATTTGAATATGACGTTATAGTAATCGGTGCCGGACACGCCGGATGTGAGGCGGCGTGCGCTGCCGCCAATTTGGGCTCGGAAACATTGCTTATCACAATGGATATGAACAAGATAGCCCAAATGAGCTGTAATCCGGCTGTTGGCGGTATTGCTAAAGGGCAGATTGTCAGGGAGATAGACGCACTTGGCGGTCAGATGGGCATCGTCACTGACGAATCGGCTATCCAGTTTCGTATGCTGAATCGATCCAAGGGCCCCGCCATGTGGAGTCCGCGTGCGCAGAGCGACCGTGTGAAGTTTATTGAGGCTTGGCGCAGCCGCATCGAGAACACCGACCGTCTTTACATGTGGCAGGATTCTGTCGTCGGTCTGGTCGTTGAGGATGGTCGGGTGAAAGGCGTGAAAACGTCGATGGGAGTCACGTTTTCGGCGAAAGCCGTGGTTCTTACGGCAGGCACTTTTCTTAATGGTTTGATGCATATTGGCCGCGTGAAAATAGAGGGCGGACGCATTTCCGAACCTGCTTCTTATGGGCTGACTGAGCAACTTCGTGATTTGGGCTTTGAGACCGACCGTATGAAAACCGGTACGCCTGTCAGAATCGACGGCCGAACAATTAAGTTTGACCAATGTATTCGTCAGGATGGAGAGGATGATTTCCATCATTTTTCCTATCTTCCGGGGGTGCGCAGAAGACTTGCCCAGCGTCCATGCTGGATTGTTTATACCAACGAAGAAGTGCATAGCGTATTGCGTGAAGGGTTGCCGGATTCGCCCCTCTATAATGGTCAGATTCAAAGTATCGGACCGCGATATTGTCCGAGTATCGAGACGAAAATCGTCACTTTTGCCGATAAAGACAAGCACCAGCTCTTCCTTGAACCCGAAGGCGAGACAACGCAGGAGTATTATCTGAACGGCTTTTCCTCGTCGTTGCCGCTTGATGTTCAGGTGGAAGCGATGCGCCGGATTCCGGCGTTGGAGGAAGCGCAGATTTATCGTCCCGGCTACGCCATAGAATACGATTTCTTCAGTCCGACACAGTTGCGTCATACACTGGAGACGAAGCTTGTCGAGGGGCTTTTCTTTGCCGGACAGGTGAACGGAACCACCGGCTATGAGGAGGCGGCGGGGCAGGGGCTGATTGCCGGTATCAATGCGCATCAGCGTGCTGTCGGAGGAGAAGCTTTTGTGCTTGGACGGGATGAAGCGTATATTGGTGTGCTGATTGATGATTTGGTGACAAAGGGCGTCGACGAACCGTACAGGATGTTTACCTCCCGTGCCGAATATCGCATTCTCCTGCGTCAGGATGACGCTGATATGCGTCTGACGCCGCGTGGATATGCTATCGGATTGGTTACGCAAGAACGCTACGATTTGATGCGGGAGAAGCGCCGTCAGCGTGATGCTTTGGTGGATTTCGTACGCGCGTTTTCCGTGAAGGCGGTGCGGATTAATCCGTTCCTTGAAAGCCTTGGGCTGGCTCCGTTACGCCAGTCGGTGAAGCTCCACGACTTGATTCTTCGTCCGCAGTTGGGCATTATGCAGCTTGCTGAAGCTATCGAGCCTTTGAAAGAGCATATTTCGGGGATAGAGGAAGCGCGTCGTGAGGAAATTGTCGAAGCGGCAGAAATTATGATTAAATATCAAGGCTATATCGACAGGGAACGGATGATTGCCGACAAAATCGCTCGTCTGGAGCATGTGAAATTGAGGGGAAAGATTAATTATTCGGAAGTGAAGACCATTTCTACCGAGGCGCGTCAGAAATTGGAAAAAATTGATCCCGAAACGGTGGCGCAGGCTTCACGGATTCCCGGGCACAAAAAAAAAAAAATAAAAATAAATAATTAAAAATATAAAAGACAGAGACATGAAATTGGAACAAGTAAAGGAAAAGATTCGGGATATTTACGATTTCCCGCAGAAAGGAATCATCTTCAGAGACCTGACAACTGCTTTTAAAGATGCAGATGCGCTTGCTGCTATTTCTGATGCGCTCAAGGCAAAATATGAAGGTCTTGGTGTGACAAAGGTGGTGGGAATCGAATCCCGCGGCTTTATCGGTGGCGCGGTGCTCGCTCGCGAATTGAAAGCGGGTTTTGTGCCTGTTCGCAAGCCGGGAAAATTGCCTGCTGACACGATTAGCAAGTCTTATAGCAAGGAGTATGGCGTCGATACGATTGAAATCCACAAGGATGCTATCGAACCGGGCGACGTTGTTGTGCTTCATGATGACTTGTTGGCCACCGGCGGAACGATGGCCGCTGCCTATGAGCTGGTGAAATCGATGAATCCGAAGAAAATCTATATCAGTTTTATTGTGGAATTGTCCGACTTGAAAGGTCGTGACGCTTTCCCGGCGGATGTTGAGGTGGACTCTTTGATCGTCTATTGATTTTATTTTCCGACTGGCGCAGTGTTTGCCATATACATTGCCCAAAATACTGCATGCCGTTTCTTTTGCCCTACATCAGTCCGGCGTTGAGATAGATTCCGAAGCCTTTCTGATATAGGGCAAAATCGCTTACAGAAGTGTGGGCATTGTCTCATTTGTGAGCGGAGGCGTGCCGGTTGTTTTTTATTGAGTGATGAACGATATTCTGAAGGAAAAAATCAGCTTGTTGCCGGATTTGCCCGGTTGCTACATCTACTACGACCGTAGCGGAACGGTAATCTATGTGGGAAAGGCAAAGAAACTCAAGCGGCGCGTTTCGTCCTATTTCAACCGTGTGCACGATTCTGTCAAGACGAATGTGCTCGTCCGGAATATAGCGGATATGCGGTATGTGGTGGTTGGGTCTGAGGACGATGCGCTGCATCTGGAGAACAGCCTGATTAAGGAATATCAGCCCCGTTACAACATCCTGCTCAAGGACGACAAGTCATATCCTTGGATTTGTGTCACTAACGAGCTTTTTCCGCGCGTTTTCATGACGCGTAACGTGACCAGGAAGGGCGGCCGGTTCTATGGACCTTATGCCAACGTATCTGTAGCGCGCACCATGCTTGAATTGCTGAAGGAGCTTTTTCCGTTGCGCACTTGCCGTTATCCGCTGACGCGCGAATCAGTGGGGCAGGGCAGGGTGAAAGTCTGCCTCGACTATCATATCCACAATTGCCGCGGATGTTGTGAAGGACTGGTCTCTCCCGAGGAATACGGCGAATATATCGTCCAGGTCAAGCAGATACTCAGTGGCGACACGCAGCAGATTTCCGACCATCTTTTGACGGAAATGACCAAACTCGCCGAGAATCTTAAATTTGAAGAGGCTCACGAGTTGAAACGCAAATATCAGATTGTTGAGAAGTATAAGGCCAAGTCGGTTATTGTCAGTTCGACGGTGTCGGACATCGACGTTTTCTCCCATGAGCCGGGAGACGACTGTGCCTATGTCAATTATATGCATGTCCGTCATGGGTCAGTCGTGCAGTGCGTCACGTTTGAATACCGCAAGCGTCTCGACGAAACGCCGGAGGAAATGCTTTCCTATGCCATTGCCGAGGCAAAGGCGCAGTTCGGTGTGCTTGCACGCGAAATTGTCGTGCCGTTTGTTCCGGATTTTGAATCCGAGCACTATACGTTTGTCGTACCCCAGCGGGGCGACAAAAAGAAGTTGCTGGAGATATCTCTGCAGAATGCACGCCAATATAAGCACGACCGAATTCTCAATGCGGAGAAGCTCAATCCCGAACAGCGCACGATTCGTTTGTTGACACGCATGCAGAAAGATTTCCGGCTCAAGGATTTCGCCTCGATGCGCGAGGTGGTAGGGCGTCGCTACAGCCGTCTGATTGAGGAAGGGCAGCCATTGCCGCAGCTGGTAGTGGTCGATGGAGGAAAAGGGCAGTTGAGCTCTGCCGTCGAGGTATTTGACGAGTTGGGAATCCGGGGCAAAGTGGCGCTTGTGGGCATCGCCAAGCGACTTGAGGAAATCTATTTTCCAAGCGACAGCGTGCCGCTCTACATCGACAAGAATTCCGAATCGTTGCGCGTCATCCAGCAGCTCCGCGACGAGGCCCACCGTTTCGGTATCACTCATCACCGCAACCGCCGCAGTCGCGGGCAGACCGTGTCGGCACTCGACTCCATCAGGGGAGTGGGGGAGAAGACCCGCACCGCCTTGCTGACGCATTTCAAGAGCCTCAAGCGTCTGCGCGAGGCCGAGGAGCAGACCGTTGCGGCAGTCATCGGCCCGGCGAAGGCTAAAATTGTCTGTGAAGCTCTAAGGACTGAAAAATCAGACGGTTAGATGATGTTGTGCGTTGCGTAATAAATTGAAAATCAGCTGAATATTCTGAATCGCTTTCATTTGTGATATTGATTTTGGTGCATACTGTTGAAAAACATCACGCTTCTGTTGGTTTTGTTCAACAGATTGCCGGCGCATCTCGATATGACAATTTTTAAATTTGCATATCTGTCCGAAAATGGATAATGCTAATTCTAAAAATTTGTCATAATGAAAAAACTACTATTCTATCTTTTGATGCTGCCTTTGCTGTGCGTGTTGGCGGCTTGTGGAGAGGATGAACCCAATCCCGACAATCCTGAACCGTACCCGATCCGGCGGGAACAATCACGTTGAAGATGCGCTATGACAACGCGACTTCGATTGACGGCATAATTGAAATCAGCGATCAGCGAGTCTTACAATTTCCACGGCTGGTCGAAAGGCGACGTGCAATTTGTCTCGGTCGGTCAATGCAAGGGCTTGGGAAACGTCACGCGTATTCCCAAGACCGGATGGGCGTCGAGCGTGGCTGTAACGCCGGGATGCGGCTATGTGGCGTATGTCCCTTACTCAAATTCGTTCTATCGCCTGTATGTCACGGGAACAATGACAGACACAAGCGGCGGAATTATCGGCTATACGGTCAAATATCAGACTCCGTTCTATGGACCTGACGAAGAATTGAAACTGGAGAAAACCTCCCTTTCTTTTGGCAAGGATGGAGGTAGCGAATCTGTCAAGGTGTTGAATGATAATGTGATTGCGTTTTCCGTGGAATCAACGGCTTCCTGGATTCACGCAAGACCGGCATCGACGGGCGTTTCATTTCTGAATGATGCTATTTTCATTCAGGTGGAACCTGCAGAGCGGGAAACGTCGGAAGGAATTGTCAGAGTGACGTACGGCAAGAATAAATCGGTTGACATCAAAGTGATGCGAACCGGCAGGCCGTTTATTGATTTGGGTTGTGATAACTGGTCGTTTTCTCCGGAAGGAGGGGAGGAGTCCTTCCCGGTTCAAAGCAATCTGGAACTTGCGAAATTGAAAATCGAGTTTGATCAAGATGATGTGGAATGGCTTGTCGCCGGACTTGAAACGGCTCCCAAAGCGTCGCTTTCCCGGCTTAAGTATATCGGAGGACAGCCTGCCGCGGAAGTCCTGAAAACGGCTGTGGAAAGCAAGGTGAACAACTATCGCCTGAGGCTTAAAGCCACTCCGAATATTGGCGGATCTTATCGTGATGTAAGCTTTTGGGTTGGTGGAGAAGATGCTTTTAGACAATTATTCATAGTTAGGCAATCCTCCGGATCCGTTCGCTTTGGCCTCCCTGAAATTTCGCTGGGACAAGGAGCCGCAAATCAGGAAGTCGGAATCATAACGGATCGTATCGATTTAAGCAAGCTGACAGTTTCCGTCAAAGACAAGTGGTGTCGGGCCATGCTCGACGCCAAAGCCTCTGTGCTGAAGATTGAAGTGGATGCCAACGATTCACAAAGCGACCGGCAAACGCTCGTCAGCCTGCTCAATTCAGCCGGAGAATCCGTAGCCGAACTCAAGGTCGGGCAGCGATGGATAGATTTTGCTTTGGAAAAGAATGAATTGTCTTTTGGATTTAGAGAGGGGGAAGAGAAAGTCGGCATTGTCACCAAAAATGATGTTTCCGGTTTTATCGTTTCGTCCACAGAAAAATGGTGTAAACCCCAACTGGACAAATCCTCCAAATCGATTATTGTAAAAGTTGAACAAAATGCAGGTGTAGAGAGACGCTCTGCGGAAGTGTCTGTTTTATCGCCTAACAAAGAAGAATTGGGTAAAATATCGGTTAGTCAGTCATTTCCGCAGATTTTGGTGGATAGCCCTGTTCTCTATAGTGATAGAACGGGCTTGATTACGTTTGTCGGCATTTCTCTCCCGGCAGAAATTACGCAGGAGGACATCTCTTGTTCTGCCGATTGGATGACAGTCACGCTGACACCCGACAGGAGTCGGCTTAATCTGCGTATCACAGAATCGACGGTAGATAGAATTGTGGTAATCTCAATTGCCGGTCGCGATTGCATTGAGGTGCACCAGTCAAAATATGCCGTTGGAGACAATTATAGCGAAAACGGTATCGAAGGGCAAGTTTTTTATCTTTCAGGCGGCGTAGGGAAAATATACAGGAAAGTGGCGGATGCTCTTGAATGGTCTTTAGAGTATGTTGAGATAGGGGCTGTATCAATTAATGACGGCAGGGAAAATATGGAGGTCGTAAAAGCACAGCCGAATTGGCAAACGCTATATCCTGCCTTTGCGGCTGTCGAAGCCCTGAATGTCGGCGGTGTTTCCGGTTGGCATATTCCGGCTAGGGATGAAATGGATGGATTACGGGTTGATTATGTATGTTGGACATCAACAGAGTGGTGGAAATCAGAAGCATGGTTTTCCGGCAACTATATTGGGACGGCAACTAAAGATGGCAAAAATGCAGTAGTCGCCATCCGGCGGTTTGAGTATTAGATTGATTCTTCGGCAGGCGTGTCGGCTGATTCGGCAGAAGTGTTTCTGTGGGGTCGGCCAGCTTCCGTTTGGGGAAGCCGCATGATTTCGATGGAGATTTCCTCAATCCCCATTTGCGAGAGGCGGCAGAGGTCTTTACGGTCGATGTGGAGCCGCGTCCGTTTTGCGCTTGCCGCGTTGTCCGTGTAGATGCTGATGAAGTCGTAGTCGAGCGCCTCCGAGATGCGAATCAGCCGGTCGATGTCGATGCTTTTCGAGCGGACGATGCTGTAGACCGTCGTGCGGTCGCAGTTGATGAGCCGTGCATAGCTCATGCCCTGTTGTCGCAGCCGTTCATGGATGAGATTGCCGATATGGACGTTTTTGTTGTATTTCCCCATAAAAAAGTGTGGTTACAAAGTTTATCAAACTGAGGCCCCTGGTAAAGCCCAACACAATATACGTTGCCGCCACACTTGTCCTGTATGGTTTTTCTTGTGAAAATCATACGGATACAAGCAGTTGTCACTATGTCCGTTGTGCTGTCGAAATTTTACCAGGATTTCAGTTTGCAGGAATAGTTTTTCTACTGTCGCCGGCGGATTTCTCCCCGCCGTCTGCAAATGTACGCAAAATTTGCGGAATTTCAGCGGATTTTGAGTGCCGGCTTTTTCAAAGGCAGGTTTGGCGCGGTTAAATGAATGGGCAGTGGTTTCGGCACGGCTCTTCCTCGTTTTTCTCCCCCTGTACGCGGAGCTTGCGCAGCGGATAGGGGGAGTGGCGCTTGCGCCGAGGGTTCAAAAACGCAGGACAAGGAAGTTTTCTTACAGCCATCGCCTGCATTTTCAATTCTGGAATAATTCGGGAATCCGGAAGAATGTATTTTCATTTTGGTCGGTTGCCTGATTTAACCCCCACCCGGCTAAAGCCGTACTCTATATGCTGCGCAAACAGGGGGAGACAGACCGTATTTATTGCATCGGCTTTGTCGCTGTGGCTATTAGCTGACCTTGACAGGATGAACACAAAACATTTTGTTTTGCCTGTTTGCCACGAACTTTGAATTTTCAAAGCGTCTTTAAATGAAAGAGCTGTGGTTTCGGCGGGAAATTTCGGGCAAATTGCCGTACACTTCAACTTTTTCGCTAAATTTGTGGTTCTATAGAGAAAAATCTTGAAGCAAGATGAGGATTGTTATTCAGCGAGTGACGCAAGCATCGGTTGCAATCGGCAACCGCGAAAAGGCCTCCATCGGGAAAGGTCTGATGATACTGGTCGGAGTCGAACACGACGACTCGGAGGACGATGTCGAGTGGCTTGTCAAAAAGACGCTTGCCCTGCGTATTTTTGATGACGAAAACGGTGTGATGAACCGTTCGGTTATCGATATCAGAGGAGAAATTCTTGTCGTCAGCCAGTTCACGCTTCACGCTTCCACGCGGAAGGGAAACCGTCCGTCGTATATCCGTGCAGCCCGTCCTGAGCACGCCGTGCCGCTTTACCGTGCGTTCATCGACTCGCTCAATGCTGCACTTCCGAAGTCGTGCGGAGAAGGCGAATTTGGAGCGGACATGCAGGTCGCGCTTGTCAACGACGGCCCGGTGACAATCATCATCGATTCCAAACTCAAAGAATAGAGCGATGACAATAGAAGAAGCCCAGCGGAAGGTCGACGATTGGATCAAGACCTACGGAGTGCGCTATTTCAGCGGACTCACCAATATGGCCGTCCTGACAGAAGAGGTCGGGGAGGTGGCGCGTATCATGGCGCGCCGTTTCGGCGACCAGTCGTTCAAGAAAGGCGAGGACGGCGACGCGCTTGCCGACGAATTGGCCGATGTCTTGTGGGTGCTGATTTGCATCGCCAATCAGACCGGCATCGATCTGTCTGCCGCCTTTGAGGCCAACCTTGCCAAGAAGACTGAGCGTGACAACAAGCGGCATCTCAACAACGAAAAACTATACAAATAAATAAACTGATATTGTTATGGAAGAACATGCAACCGACAAGTACAGGCAAGTGCTTGTGGAAAGTGCCGTGACGGTCGACGATGCGGCTGTCGCGCAAAACGTCGAAGAAATCCTTGCAAAGCATTTCGCGGAGAACGACAACGTGGAGGTCTATAAGACGTGTTTCAATGCCATCGACCTGACTGCGCTCAACTCTACCGACACGGTAGAATCGATTGCCCGGATGGTGAGCCGTGTCAACGATTTCGAAACCGACTATCCCCAGCTGCCTCCCGTGGCGGCCATCTGCGTCTATCCCAATTTCGCCATGGTCATGAGCGGAACGCTTGAAGTGACCGGCGTAGGGAAAGCGGTCGTAGCCGGTTCGTTCCCTTCTTCGCAGACATTCCTGGAAATCAAGACCACGGAAGCGGCATTGGCCGTGGCCGACGGTGCGACGGAGGTCGATATCGTTTTCAACCTGGGTCTTTACTACAGCGGAAACTACGAAGAGCTTGCCGACGAAATCGCGGAGATCAAGCATGCCGTCCGCGACGCCCGCCTCAAAGTCATTCTGGAGACCGGAGCCTTGAAAACGGCCGAAGACATCCGCAACGCTTCGATTCTGTCGATGTATTCGGGCGCCGACTTCATCAAGACATCCACCGGAAAGGTCTATCCGGGAGCGACGCTTGAAGCGGCCTACGTCATGTGTCAGGCAATCAAGGAATACTATGAGAAGACAGGCCGTATGGTCGGATTCAAGGTGTCGGGTGGAGTATCATCGACTGCAGATGCCGTGAAGTACTATACGATTGTGAAGGAAGTGCTCGGTGAGAAATGGCTCAACAACGAGTATTTCCGTATCGGAACCTCGCGTGCCGCCAACTATATCCTCAGCTCGATTCTCGGAGAAGAGGTGAAGTATTTCTAAACGCATCGTTTCAATAGCGCATATTTGAATGTCGGCTGTCGGGATTTTCCCGGCGGCCGACATTGCCGTTTGGGCGCCGGGTGGCTCTGTCGCTTGAATAGCGGCTTCCTGTCGCCGGATTTCTCATAAGGCGTATGCTTTGTCGGATCTCTGCGAAAGCTTCGTCTGTCGGGCTTAAAACTGGCGGGTAGGGCGGTGTGGTTGTTTGGACTGGCGGCGCTTTTTTCTGAAGAGTTCAAATCAAATCGCAATGTTCGCTTATGAAAATGTGGATAAAAATTTGGTTTTCTGGTTAAAAATATTTACATTGCCGACGGAAAAATCTAAAACCATTTATTATGAGGAGGTTGTTTGTCTTTTATCCTTACGGTATGCCGATGGTTGATGTGAACAGTCGCTCTGGTCAGCCGTACAAGTTCGGAGGAAAGGAGATGGACAGAACCGGCGGACAGGCAAATCATATATAATTTAATTCGTTTTGAGCCTTATGTAAAATCATATGGGGAGGGAAACAGCTGGAGGGAAGATGCTAAATATTTTTTTCATTTGACTCTTCTTGCCCGAGAAAGGCTTTTAAAAATATATTCAAAGTTACAAGAAATAATTCGATGACTATGAAACCGTCAACTCCAAAACTTGCAATTGTCTATTCAGTATGGGGATTGTTTACAGTGGTGGGGAATTTCTATTTACTGTTAGGAATTTTATCTATTGTTTCCGGTCCCGGATTTGAACATGAGATTGTTCTTCCGGGGGTGAAGGCGGAGGATGCGGTTCAGGAAATAGACAGGATAGTCGAATCTCATCCTGAATACCAACATCCATGGATGGAAGAACTTAACAGCGCAGATGTCCCTGAAAACCGATATTACAGGTCTGTTTACCAATCCTCGTGTAACCAGGTTGTCTGCTTCTCTATTCGCGATACCGCAGAAGGGACGGCTCTGTATATAGATGGGCTATATAAGAATGGCACAGAGAATGATCTCCTTTCTGTGAAGTTTGTATATCGGCCGACGAAGACGATGGTGCCGCTTTCCCTTTTTCTCCGTTTCAATTTTCTGAGTCATTATTCGGGCGAAATAGACGATTCCATGTTTTTCATAATGCTGATGTGGGAGTATGGAATGAAAGTTATGCCTGAATATCTTTCTTTTATGTTGGCATTGTTGTTTCTGATACTCTATTGGCAGTGCAGAAAATGGCAATTGATGATAATGTCGATGTTTTGCATAGGGATGATTTTTTCTTTTTGTGAAATGGACATTTCTGTATTGAAAACTATCGGAGGCGACATACCCAGCACTATGTGGTTATTAAGAGGGTTGCTTGGCGTGATATTTTATCAAAATGTGTCTGAATGGTCGATGATGTACGACTATATGTGGGTGGTGAATCTCATATTTTGGGCGCTTATGCCATTATATGCTTACGATATTTCCAGATCTACGAGAATCACTGTTTCCGTTGCCCAAGGATTGCTGCTGCTCTTCGCCGGTTCGTTTGCTGTCTGTCCGGGAGAAGTCTATGCGTATTGGCTTGGAAATGAAATGGTTGTTCCTATTTTTGATATGGGTCTCGGTTATTGGATTTGGATGCTTTGCATGTTCACTACTCTAATCATTTATATCTGCGACATTGATGCCCCGTCGAGAATTGATGACGGGGAGGATACGGAGTATTTGCCTGACCAGGCTTGACCGGTTCAGGCGGAAGATGCCTTGAAGGCGCTTTGCTTCCTTGGCAAAGGGTGCACGCGGGGGGGGGTAGGAACCGCAACAGATGCTCATCTGTCAACGGGCATTCGCCGAAAGCATAAAATCGAAACAAACGGCATAGTTTCCGTCAAGCTCATTTTTTTCGATCCAATAGCGGATGTCTCCGTCTTCAAAATGAAGGACAAACTGCGGCAAGCCGGAACTGGTTCGCTCCATTTGCCCCGATCCGAAATAAACGGCCTTGACATCTGCGACCAGACGGCCGAACTCCCGCTCCGCTTCCGACTCGCCGGCATAGGCGCGGTCGAAACTGCCGCGGATGGCACAGACCTTTCCGCTTCCGGGTGAAGCGAACAAAGTTATCGTACACTGGCGAGAACGGTGCTTTCCTGCCATAACGACATCATTTCTCGAATCGCCGAGCAATCCTCCCATCTCCGCATTCAATTCATCGTAGACCTCATCGACCGTCTCATCGGCGTATTCCGTGAAACCCTGCGACGACAGATGAATCACCGTAGTGCGGAGATCCAGACCGAGAGGAACTCCCGACAGCCGCAAGCCGGTTCCATCGCCGGACAGACGAGGCAAAGACTCGCGTTGCCCGGAGTTTCCGACATCAGGCAACGCTTCATCCATCGGAAACTCAATCAAGAGTACACTGTTGCTGTAGTCCGCCTGTATTTCTCCGGTATGGCAGAACAGCGCATATTGGCCGTCGGCTGTCGTCCACAGTGGGATGTCGAGGTCTCCCGAAACGGTGCAATACTGGTTTCCTAACGACTCTGTGGTAATGTTCAAATCGGGATACCCGTTGAAGCCGGGCATGGCCGAAAATGTCCGGCATGGTGAGCCGTCCATGAGCTGCAGATCCCAGAATCCGCTGTTTGGCGCCGTCTCAATGCGCGTGTCCGACCATTGCCAGAGCAATGAGTTGAGCTGCCGGACAGCCTGCTCCCTGTTGAGTTTCTGCCCGTGCAAGCCGTTGGCGTAACCATAAAGCACCGCTCCCCAGTTCCACGATTTCCAGGCGTAGTGGCCGTCGGCACGCTCAATCAGCGCAAAAAAGTGCGTACCCTTGCTTCTCACCTGACCGAAGTATACATCCCCCAACGGAGTGGCCACATCCCAATACGGCACATAAAACCGCACACGAGAAGAGCGGTAGTCGATGTCCGCCGCCCGCAAGGCAGAGACTGCCGCCACGACGGCAATCATCGTCAAAAAGAGTTTTTTCATATAGTCCATAAATTTTAATGCTGTTCAAAAACGGTCTTACATTTCCCTTATACTTACGATGCCGGAATCACATCGGGCGATTCCATTTGTCTTTCCAAAAGTCTTCCTGACGTTTCTTTTCTCTCCAACGGGAATAGAGCCAGCAGGCCAATCCTGGCACTGCAAATGCTAAAATACCGATTATCAACTCATCCATAAGCCAAACGTTTAATGTGTTTTTTTGCAATGTTTCCCCTTGTGCGCTCCCAAAAGCAGGAAATGGCGACATCGCAAATATAGTCATAAATAAGTTTCAATACAAGTGTCGGACTACCTGACAAGAAAAAAAATAATATATCGTTCACGGCCTATTTAGGCTTTATCCAAATCGTCCGTTAGAAAGATCCGCTTTTTATGCTTGGTCAATATTCAGGGAGAGAACTCGGCAATCGGAGGATTTGTCTCCCCCTGTTTGCTTCGTCTTCGACTCCGCATGCGGAGGGTGGCGGGTAGAAGTGCCGTTTTTTTTTGAAATCCGGGAAATGAAAAACAGCCGCAAAGGATGTTCCGGTGCGGCTGTTTTGAGGGATATGTCCTGTGTGACTATTTCACTTCCCAGGTTTCTCCGGCGAGGGCCATTTCCCGAAGTGAGTGGTAGGGCTTCTTGGCTTCCACTTCGTGGGTCTGATGGTCGACCTCTTCTTCATAGACCGGAGCATTGACGTCGCGGATGACGCCGATGGCCAACGGCAGCGTGTGGCCGTCCATCATGGCAAGCTGCTGGTGAAGCATGTTCGACGGGCAGTGGGCGTCGTGAACAAGAACATCGTCGAGCGTGTATCCGTCTTCACCGATGACAACGGCTTTCAGACCGAATCCGTCCTGTACGATTCCTTTCTCCCTGTTCTTTCCGAAGATCATTTTTTCTCCGTGCACCAAATGGATTGTGTGGTCGGGGCGGAGGTCTTTGTCAGAGACAAAGCTGTAGATGCCCTGATTGAAAATCACACAGTTCTGGAGCATTTCCACGACCGACGCGCCGTGATGGCGTGCGGCCGCCACAAGCACTTCCTGCGAAGTCTTGAGCTCTACGTCGAGGCTTCGTCCGAAGAATGTGCCGCGTGCGCCAAAGACGAGTTCTGCGGGGATAAACGGGTCTTCGGTGGTTCCGTAGGGCGACGATTTCGACACGAACCCGCGTTCGGAAGTCGGCGAATATTGTCCCTTGGTCAGTCCGTAGATGCGGTTGTTGAGCAGAATCATATTCATGTTGACATTGCGGCGGACGGCGTGGATGAAGTGGTTTCCGCCGATGGCAAGACCGTCGCCGTCGCCGGAAATCTGCCATACGGTCATATCCGGGCGAGCCACTTTGAAGCCGGTGGCGATGGCCGCCGCGCGTCCGTGGATAGTATGGAATCCGTAGGTGTTCATATAGTAGGGCAGACGCGAGCTGCAGCCGATGCCCGAAATGACAGCCGTCTTTTCCGGGGCGACGCCGAGTTCGGCCATTGCCTTGTGGAGCACGTTGAGAATCGCATGGTCGCCACATCCCGGACACCAGCCCACATATTCCTCACTTTTAAAATCTGATGCCTGATATTTTGTTCCTTCCATGATTTTAGCCCTCCATAATTTTAGTTACACCATCGATGATTTCCTGTACGAGGAACGGCTGTCCCTGCACTTTGTTGATGCGGTGGATGTAGATGTTTGGGAATTTCGACTGCAGATAGTCGGCGAATTGTCCGAGGTTGAGTTCGGCCACGATGACGTTCTTGTAGCGCGAAAGCACTTCCTCTGTGTTCTTTGGCAGCGGGTTGATGTAGCGGAAATGAGCCATCGCCACTTTTTTGCCGGCGGCATGCAGCTCGTCGACAGCTTCGTGGATATGTCCGAACGTACCGCCCCAGCCGATGATGAGCGTGTCGGCGTCAGTGTCGCCGTATGGGTCAACGTCGGGGATGTCGAAGGCAACGTTGTTCACCTTTTCCTGACGGAGCAGTACCATTTTTTCGTGGTTGATCGGGTCGGTGGAGATGGCACCTGTCCGGTTGTCTTTTTCCAGGCCGCCCAAGCGGTGGGTAAGACCCGGTGTGCCGGGGATAGCCCAATAGCGCGCTTTTGTGTTTTCGTCGCGGTTGTAGGGATGCCAGTCCGCCACTTTGTCTGCCGGTACGAAGCGCGGTTTGATGTCGGGATATTCGCCGTCTTCCGGGATACGGAATGCCGATGAGCCGTTGCCGATGAATGCGTCGGTGAGCAGGATGACGGGAGTCATGTGTTCAATGGCGATGCGGCAGGCCTCGAAAGCCATGTGGAAGCAGTCGGTCGGGGAAGCGGCCGAAAGCACCACGAGCGGACATTCGCCGTTTCGGCCGTAGAGAGCCTGACGAAGGTCGGTCTGCTCGGTTTTTGTCGGTAGTCCGGTGGATGGGCCTCCGCGTTGCACGTCGATGATGACCAACGGCAGTTCAGCCATTACGGCAAGTCCGATACCTTCGCTCTTCAGGGCAAGTCCGGGTCCGGAGGTAGTAGTCACGGCGAGGTCGCCGGCAAAGGCTGCTCCGATGGCGGAGCATACACCTGCGATTTCGTCTTCCATCTGGCAGGCTTTTACGCCCAAATCCTTGCGTTTCGCCAGTTCATGGAGAATGTCGGTTGCCGGCGTAATCGGGTAGCTTCCCAGATACAGCGGGCGTGCGGATTTTTGGGAAGCGTAGGTTTGTCCCCGGGCGGTGGCGGTGTTGCCGTTTACGTCCGTTTAGATGCCCGGGCGCGGG
>USOC01000003.1 GCA_900556245.1 uncultured Prevotellaceae bacterium | reverse complement strand
AGTGTCAGCCTGTCGGCCGACCTTTATCGCAGTTGGGGTGACTGGCAGGCGAACCTGCTGGTGGAAGGCTTCTATACCGACATCGCCGACGTGTTTACGCTCACGGATTTGGGAGAGGACGAGAATGGGGTGATTGTGTTTGAGCGAGGCAACGAACGAGGCGCGAGAGTCTACGGGTTGACGCTGGAGGGAAAGGTCGCATGGCGCGACGTTTGGCAGCTGCAGGCCGGATTCACGTTGCAAAAGGCGGAATACAAGGAGGCGCGTTCGTGGATTCCGGAGGACAAGCAAGTCCCGTTGGAAAAGCGAATGTTCCGCACCCCCGGACGTTATGGCTATTTTACGCTGACATACAGTCCTGTCAAGCCGTTGTCTCTGGCTCTTTCCGGCACCTATACGGGAAGTATGCTTGTAGAACACCATCAGGGATATATCGAAGAAAACCGGACAGAGACGACGCGGCAATTTGTCGATGTCGGCTTTAAGGCAAGCTATGATTTCAGCCTTTATAAAAACATTACGCTTCAGGTGAATGCCGGAGTGCAAAATATTTTCAATGCCTATCAGCGAGATTTTGACCGTGGGGCAGACCGCGATTCGAACTATATCTATGGCCCCGGCATGCCTCAATCGGTTTTTGCCGGCGTGAAAATCAGCTATTGATAAGAAGTTTCGGAGTGGCTAAAAAATAAATCGGGAGGCTCAGTCGGCTATCCGATTTATTTTTTTACATTTGCCGGAAAATTACGCGACCGTATATTCTTGAATGTAAGGAGGAGATTGTAATGAAAACATATTTTCTCAGTGAACTGGCCCTGAAATTGTGGGAAGTTTTGCGCTTTGTCGGACACGGTGTCGTTAAATTCTGTAAATGGTACGTGCGATTCTATCAGCGATTACCCTGGTATCAGCGTCTTGTCATGGTTTTTGTGACCGGAGTCATTGCGTTTGCCGTTTTTCTGTTTCTCATCGACATCAACTTTCTTTGGCTTTTCGGCAAGTCTCCGAGTCTTGAGTCGATAGCCCATCCCAAGCAGGATTTTGCATCGGTAGTCTATAGTGAGGATGGTGTCGTATTGGGTCGTTATTATAGGGAAAACCGTATACCTGTCACTTACGAAGAGATTCCCCCGGTTCTGGTCAAGGCTCTTGTGGCAACGGAAGACGAGCGATTTTACGATCACTTCGGCATTGACTTTGCAGGAGTCGTTGCTGCCCTGAAAGATATGGTGGTGCATGGGGATGCGCGGGGAGCCAGCACCATCACCCAGCAATTGGTGAAGAATATGTTCAAGACGCGGACGGAGTATTCCACCGGGCTTGCCGGGTATATTCCCGGAGTGAGGATGGTCGTGATGAAGATGAAGGAGTGGATTACGGCAGTGAAGCTGGAAATGTTTTTCTCGAAAGACGAGATTCTGACGATGTATCTGAACACGGTGGATTTCGGGAGTAACGCTTTTGGCATCCGTACAGCAGCGCAGACCTATTACAGCACCACGCCCGACCGCCTTACAGTCGATCAGTGTGCAGTGTTGGTCGGGATGCTGAAGGCTACAACGACCTATAGCCCGCGTTTGAATCCGGACCGGAGCCGGGAGCGTCGGAATGTCGTGCTCGGCAATATGATGAAGCACCATGTCATCACTCGGTCTGACTACGATTCTCTTCGCCGTCTCCCCATCTCCTTAAGCTATAGTCCAATGCGTCCTTCCGATGGGGTCGCCCCTTATTTCCGTGCAGTGCTTGCAGACGAGCTCGGGGAATGGTGCCGGGAGAACGGCTATGATCTTTATGGCGACGGGTTGAAAATCCATACGACCATCGACTCGCGAATGCAGCGCTATGCAGAAGAGGCAGTGGCAGAACAGATGGAACGCGTGCAGCGTAATTTCGATGCGGACTGGGGGCGGACTGATCCATGGACCCGCTCGGGAGAAAACGGTCTGTTCGTGACTTCGTTGGCGAAGAAGACGGATACTTATTCGCGGTTGTCCGCTCGTTTCCCGGATAATCCCGATTCCGTCGACTACTATCTCAACCAGCTTCATCGCACACGCGTGTTCGACTATTGTTTGGGTGAGAAAGATGTCTTGTTGAGTACGATGGATTCCATCCGCCTGATGAACAGGTTTCTTCATTGCGCGTTTTTGGCGATGGATCCTCAAACCGGAGGGGTGAAGGCATGGGTAGGCGACATTGACTATAATTATTGGCAGTACGACAAAGTGACAGCTCGTCGTCAGCCTGGTTCTACTTTCAAGATGTTTGTTTATGCGGCTGCTTTGGAGTCCGGACTCGGGCCGTGTGATGACCGTATTGATGAATATCGCACCTATGATGCGTTTGACGGCACCAACCAGACGAAATGGGCTCCACGCAATGCCAACGGAGTATATACTGACCGCCCTATGACGTTGAGGCATGCGTTTTCCAATTCGATAAATTCGGTAGCAGTGGCGGTCGCGCAGGAAGTCGGAACACGGCGGGTAGCAGACGTTGCCCATCGTCTTGGAGTGGAGTCTCCATTGTCGGAAGCACCTTCAATGGCTTTGGGGGTTTCCGACGTGTCGCTGCTTGAATTGGTTTGCTCTTATTCCACGATTATGAACGGTGGGCGGCGGAATCTGCCGTCGATGGTCTGTCGGATAGAAGATAGGGATGGGAACGAAATCTATCGCCACGAGGCGGAAAACCGGAGGGCTGTCGACGAAGAAACGGCATTCCTGATGCAGCAGATGTTGTTGGCCGGAATGACAGAGCCGGGAGGCACGTCGATGGCATTGTGGGGCTATGACATTCATCGCTATGGGACGAATTTCGGGGGCAAGACCGGGACAACGTCGGGAAACAGCGACGGTTGGTATGTAGGTGTGACGAAAAATTTGGTGGCAGGCTGTTGGGTTGGAGGCGAATATCGCAGTGTCCGTTTCCGTAGCGGACGTATGGGGCAGGGCAGTCATACGGCGTTGCCTGTGTTCGGGCGGTTTATGGAGAAGGTATTGTCTGACAAAAGTCTGTTGCGCTACCGTGGGATGATTTCCGAGAAAGCACCGTTCCCGGTCAGTCGCCCGTATAATTGCAGGATGGAGGCCTCTGTCGATTCATTGCCTCCAGATTCGTCGGTTGTCCATCAGCCCGGCTTTTTGATTGTCGACGATTCCGAACTTGACGAGCGGCCTCTTCACGAGGCTTCGGCCGGCTGAGTGCGTTACTTCTGAATGCGAAATGCGGCGGGAGACGACAAATGTCGTTCAATCCCGCCGCATTCCGCATTCTTGAGAGAAAGCGTAATCAGTACTGCTCTTTCTCGTTGGGGAAATCAGACGTCTTTACGTCTTCGATGTATTTGGCCACAGCATCGGTAATGATGGTTCCCACATCGGCATATCTGCGGAGGAAACGTGGCGAGAATCCTTTGTTGATGCCCAGCATGTCGTGCATGACGAGTACCTGACCGTCGACACCGCCTCCGGCTCCGATTCCGATAATAGGAATAGTGAGTTCCTGCGCGACTTTTGTGGCCAGTGTGGCCGGAATTTTTTCGAGAACGATGGCGAAACATCCGATTTGTTCGAGCAGTTTTGCGTCTTCGATGAGTTTCTGAGCTTCAGCTTCCTCGCGTGCGCGGACGGTGTATGATCCGAATTTGTTGATTGACTGTGGAGTCAGTCCGAGGTGCCCCATAACCGGGATTCCGGCGCAGAGTATGCGTTCGATGGATTCTCTGACTTCCGAGCCGCCTTCGAGCTTCACGCAGTCGGCATGGGTCTCCTTCATGATTCTGATGGCAGAAGCAAGCGCTTCTTTAGAGTTGCCCTGATAGGAACCGAAAGGCATATCGACTACAACGAGCGCGCGGTTGACGGCACGCATCACCGATTTGCCGTGGTATATCATTTGGTCGAGAGTCATCGGGAGAGTGGTCACGTTTCCGGCCATGACGTTTGAAGCGGAATCGCCTACGAGAATTACGTCCATGCCTGCTTCGTCAATCAGCTTTGCCATTGAGAAGTCGTAGGCTGTCAGCATAGAGATTTTTTCGCCGCGTTGCTTCATCTCGAGCAGTCTGCGGGTAGTCACTTTTCTTTTATCTTCTGTGTAAGTTGACATGATGATTTTATTTTGTATTTAGTAACTTGGGGCAAAGGTAGTCTATTTCTACGAAACGGTCAGTGTTAAAAAGTTTTTTATGCGTAAAAAAAATCGTTCAAAAGTTTGTTTTGGAAATGAATGTGCATAACTTTGTGAAAGCCCGTTGGAGACAACAAAGAGTTTGTCTCATTGTGGAAAATGAAAAATACTCAATAGCGATGAAAACCAAACGCACCGCCAAAGCCCCCGGAGGACCGTCTAAAATGCCGGTTTGGGCGCTTGTGCTGATTGTCGGAAGCGTACTTCCGGTCATAGGGTGGTCCTGGTATATGTCGCGATTCGATTTCGGGAAGCCGGAACAGACAACATTCTTGGCTGTTGTGTTTCCCATCTACGCTGTTCTTTGCGGTTACCTTGCCTACAAATGCTACCCGTTTCGTAAGGAAGTCACCTATATTCTGTTGTTTATCCTGTGGCTTTCCTATGCGGCGGCTTTATTTCTATAGATTTTATTTACTTAAAAACAAAAACGGCTATGATTATTGGCATTCCAAAAGAGATCAAGAACAACGAGAACCGGATTGCAATGACTCCGGCAGGAGTTCATGAGTTTGTAAGACGTGGCCACACGGTGCTTGTGCAGCAGACGGCAGGCTTTGGTAGTGGGTTCAGCGATGATGATTTTGTTGCGGTCGGAGCCCAGCTCCGCCCGACGATAGAGGATGTCTATGCAGAAGCCGAAATGATAATCAAAGTGAAAGAGCCGATTGAGCCTGAATATAAGTTGGTGAGAAAGGGACAATTGGTTTTCACTTATCTCCATTTTGCGAGTAGCGAGGCTTTGACGCGAGCCATGATTGAAAGCGGATCGGTGTGTCTGGCTTATGAGACAGTCCGCCTGCCTGACAACTCATTGCCGCTGCTTGTCCCGATGTCGGAGGTGGCAGGGCGTATGGCAGTGCAAGAAGGAATGTACTTCCTGGAGCGTCCTCACGGAGGTAAAGGAGTATTGTTGGTGTCCCGGGGGTGAAACCAGCCAAGGTGTTTGTGATTGGCGGAGGTGTGGTCGGAACGGCTGCGGCCAAGACGGCTGCCGGGACGGGTGCAGACGTGACGATTGCCGACATTTCTTTGCCTCGGTTGGCCTATCTCGACGACGTGATGCCTAAAAATATCAAGACTTTGATGTCGAATGAGTTTAATATTCGGCAGGAAATAGCCGATGCTGACTTGATTGTCGGTTCGGTTTTGATTCCGGGAGCGAAAGCTCCGAAACTGGTCACTCGCGATATGCTGAAACTGATGAAGAAAGGCACGGTCATTGTCGATGTGGCTATTGACCAAGGCGGATGTTTCGAAACGTCCCGGCCTACTACTCACGAAAATCCTGTATATGAGGTAGATGGTATTGTTCACTATGCAGTGGCTAACATTCCGGGAGCTGTGGCGCGCACGTCGACTTTTGCGTTGACCAATGCCACACTTCCCTATGCCTTGAAATTGGCTGATATGGGATGGAAAGCGGCATGTCGGAAATATCCCGATTTGTGTGAAGGCTTGAATGTCGTTGATGGTAAGGTCGTCTATAAGGGCGTTGCCGAGGCGTTTAACCTGCCATATACTCCGGTAGAGGAAGTGCTCTGATTTATTTGATAAGAAGCGGAGGCGGCATTCCCGGGAGGGTATTGCCGCCTCCGGTGTTTTTATGGCAGGATGGCCTGGCGTTTTGCAGATTGTTGGAAAAAGCGTAATTTTGGGACGGATTACCGAAAAAATACCGACAATGAGACGCTTGACCCTTAAGGACGTAATATCGCTTTTCCTGATAGCACCGATTGTTTTGGCGATGGGCAGTTGTACGCAAGATGCGCTTTTGGAAGAGCTGGATGGTATTATTGCCGATTCCTCTCCATACGATGCCCGATTTCATGCACGGCTCGACAGCCTGAAGGGGGCGTATGCGATGGCCGCCGACGGAGAACTGCGTTTTCAGACAGCGGGGAAAATCTTTGACCTTTACCGAAACTACCGCATCGATTCTGCATTGATAATGGCGAAACAAATGGAGGCGCTTGCCAGTCAGCTTCCTGAGTCTTATCGTCACAAAGCGCAGATGCGTTATGCGGATGCGCTTAACAAGTTCGGCCGTCATGGAGAGTCCCTTGACGTGCTCGACCGGATACCGCGGACGGATTCGGTCAGAAGTGACTCCTATTTTTATTATCTTTATCATACCGCCACACTCTCGTTGGTGGAGGAAAGTGTCGACCGGAGCGAGCGGGACTATTACCGTCGAAAGATGCTGGACTATAAGGACACATTGTTGGGAATTACAAAACGGGGAAGTATCGGTAATTTGTCGAACTATGCCGGGCTTTTGGCTGAAAAAGGCCGGAGGCGAGAGGCTGTCCGGCTGCTTGAGGACTATTATCAGAAGCATTATGCGGAATCCGAGGGTGTCGGCACAGGGCAGGCGTCGCTTGAGTATCAGATTGCCGAACTCCATTTGTCGGAAAAAGACACGGCAAGAGCCGTCGAATTTCTGAAAAGAGCTTCAATCAGTGATTTGAAAGAGTCGAAAAGAGTCTATAAATCGCTTCAGCGACTTGCTGTGCTTCTTTATCGTCAAGGCGACATAGACCATGCGTACAATTATATCATGAAGTCGCTTCAAGATATCAATGAGGGAAATGCGCGCTACCGGGTATATGATATTACTGCATATCTGCCGATTATCACTTCTGCCTACGACCGTCAGGTGCATTCAGCCGGTAAGCGTCAGGTGCTGCTTTCCATTGTGCTTGTGGCATTGCTCGTAGTGCTTGTTGTGGCCTACTGGATGGTGCGTCGCCGCAACCGTTCGCTTGCGGAAGCCCGGAGAAAGGAAGAAGAGCGAAATGCCGAACTATCGCGCCTTGCCGCAGATTTGCGACTGTCGAACGCAGAACTGAAAGAGTCTGACCGCATCAAGGTGGAATATATCGCGATGCTGTTCAACACCTATTCTGAAAATATCAAGCGTCAGGAATCGTTCCGCCGGTCGCTTGCCCGCAAAATAGCATCGCGCCAATCGGCGCAGGCTTTGAAAATGCTTGACGAAACAGAGGAGGATAACGACGATTTCAAGCGTTTCATCATGCGATTTGACACCATTTTTTTGTCTATCTTTCCAAACTTTGTCGACGATTTCAACAATCTGCTGCGTCCGGAGGAGCGTGTCTGTCCGAAGAAAGGAGAGCTGCTCACTCCCGAATTGCGCATTTATGCACTGATACGTCTCGGTATCAAAGAAAATGCACGCATAGCCGACTTTTTGCACTACTCGCTCCAGACGGTCTACAACTATCGGCAACGCATGCGTAACAAAGCGCTTGTGAAAGGGCAGAGTCTTTCTGAGCAAATGCGGCGCATTGCCGGGGAATGACGGTCTGTGTCTTCAATTTGTGATAAAATATCAGGAGCCGGCAGGTCGTATAGAGTTACTTGCCGCTTACTTTTTATAATGTTTTTAGGTTTTTATAGTGTTGTATGCCAATCGTTTAGCTGATTTATAATCTTACTTTTCCTATTACTGTCACCAAAGCGAGTCCTTGCAACGGTTAATTTTGCGGAAAAAGGACTCAGGTCCGGAAATATCTTAAAATCTCTAATTAATTCGTTTGTCGGATAGAGCGCCGTAGGTCTGGTGCGAAGAAGGCAGCCGGCGTTTTTCCGACAATATCGTATTCACACCAAAAAACTAAATTATGCATTTATCAAACCTACACTTTATGCAACGGTATCTCGCAGTATTGCTTGCATTGACATTCAGTGTGTGTGTTTTCGCACAGGACAAACTGATTCACGGAGTAGTTGTTGACGACAAGCATGAGCCTTTGATTGGGGCTTCCGTCGTCGTGAAAGGCACAACGGTCGGCGCATCGACCGATTTGGATGGTAATTTCACCATCTCCGCTTCTGAGGGAGCAATTTTGACGGTATCTTATGTCGGCTATATCCCGCTGGAGGTGCAGGCGGCAGATGGGATGCGCATTGTCTTGAAAGAAAATGTCGAACTTTTGGAAGAAGTCGTGGTGATTGGCTACGGAACGGTGAAGAAGTCGGACGCTACCGGTTCGGTAATGGCAGTGAAGCCGGATGACTTCAACAAGGGACTTCAGACGACGGCACAGGACGCGCTTGTCGGCAAGATGCCGGGTGTCAATGTCGTGTCGGGCAGTGGTGCGCCGGGTTCGGCTTCTACAATCCGTATTCGGAGTGGCGCTTCTCTGTCGGCATCCAACGACCCGTTGATTGTCATTGACGGAGTGCCGGTCGACAATTCAACAATTGAAGGTGGCGGCAACGTGATTGGCGCTATCAACCCGAATGATATCGAGACTTTCACCGTGCTGAAAGACGCTTCTGCAACTGCAATCTACGGTTCGCGCGCATCAAACGGCGTGATTGTCATCACCACGAAAAAAGGAGCTGACGCCGGCGTGAAAGTAAACTATACCGGCGCATTCTCGGTGGGTACGGTAGCTAAAAAGCTGGAAGTGCTGACAGCTGATGAGTTCCGCGCATTTGTGCCGACAGTGACCGGCGTTCCCGCAGACGCTGTCTATGGGCAAAGCGATACCGACTGGCAGGATGAGATTTATCGTACGGCACTTGGTCACGAGCATAATCTTTCTGTTTCGGGCAACATCGCAAAAGTGTCGCCTTGGCGCGTCTCGCTCGGCTATATGGACCAGCAGGGTGTCATCAAGACCAATGGCTATCAGCGCACGTCGTTCAGCGGAGGCATTACGCCAAAGCTTTTCGACAATCATTTCACGGCAGACATCAACCTGAAACTTTCTTATGAGAAAAATGATAAAATCGACAATTCGGTTGTCAACAACGCTTTGCGCTACGATCCGACTCGTCCGGTGATGACAGGCAGCACGACAGCGGCCTCCGATCCTGGACTTGGATATTTCATTTGGATGAACGGCAATTCGCCGATGGCTATACAGACGGACAATCCTGTCGCCCAACTCGATCTTCAGGATTATACGAACAAGATTTACCGCTCAATCGGTAACGCTTTGTTTGCCTATAAAATACACGGATTGGAAGATCTTCAGGTGAACTTTAACCTCGGATATGACGTGCTTGAAAGCAAGGACCGTCGGATTGTGCCGGAGTTGGCAGGAATGATGTATACATCCAATATGAAAGACGGAACAGGCCTTGTTTATAGCGGCACACAGAAAAAACGCAACTATTTGCTTGACTTTTATGGGACGTATGCCCGTCAGTTCGCTCAAAAGCATGATTTCAGCTTGATGGCCGGCTACGGATGGCAGCATTTCTGGAAAAGTTTTGAGACAAGCACGCTTTCTCCCGAGGGAAAGGAGCTCTTCAGCCCGAACCACGGAAAGTCGGAATATTTCCTGCTTTCGCTTTACGGACGTCTGAATTACTCGTATGACAACCGTTATATGGTGACGGCGACGCTTCGTGGGGATGCTTCTTCGCGTTTCGCTTCAGGCAATCGCTGGGGACTTTTCCCGTCGGTGGCTCTTGGATGGAGAGTGATTGAAGAAGCCTTTATGAAAGAACAGGATGTGCTTTCCGACTTGAAGCTGCGTCTCAGCTATGGAAAGACCGGTCAGCAGGACATTCTCAATGACTATCCCTATATGCTGACGTTTATACTTTCGAATCCGGAATCCGACTATCAGTTTGGCGACCGTTGGGTGACAACTATCCGTCCGAACGGATATGACAAGGATATTAAGTGGGAGACAACCGAGACATGGAATGCCGGAGTCGATTTCGGATTCTTGAAGAACCGCATTTTCGGTTCGGTGGACTATTATCAACGCAACACTTACGATTTGCTCAACACCATCAATGTGCCTTCCGGGGCCAATTTCTCATCGGTTATCGCAACGAATATCGGCGAAATGAAGAACAACGGATTCGAGCTTTCGCTCAATTTCGTGCCTGTCAATACCGGAGACTGGAACTGGACTGTCGGATTCAACTACACTTGGAACAATTCGGAAATCACGAAGTTGAACGTCATCGATTCGGGTGACAACTTTGTCGAGACCGGTGCAATCTCCGGAACGGGTAAGACCGTGCAGGTATTCAAGGTGGGCGAACGTCCCTATACGTTCTATCTGGCAAAACAAGCCTATGACGAGGCAGGAAAGCCGATAGAGGGACAATATGTGCAGCCTGACGGATCTGTATCCCCGACAGAGACTCGCTATTCTACGGGAAAGAGTGCGCTCCCGTCGTCCTATCTCGGATTTAACACGCAGTTGACATATAAGAATTGGGATTTGGCAATCAGTGGTCACGGTGCGTTTGGAGGATATGTCTACAACTATGTGAAATCCGACCAGTACATTCAGTCGGTCTATAGCGACCAAGGAAATTTCTCCAATATCTTGACATCGACTCGCGATGCCGGTTTCCAGACTCAGCAGCTTTACAGCGACTACTGGCTGGAAAAAGGGAATTTCTTCCGTATCGACAACATCACGCTTGGCTATACGTTCCGCAAGTTGTGGAACACGTCCAGTTCGTTGCGTTTGAAGCTCAGCGTTTCCAATGTAGCGACGATTACAGGCTACAGCGGCATCGATCCTGAAATCTACTGCGGCATCGACCGTGAAGTGTATCCGCGTCCGCGTACATTCACATTTGGAGCAAATCTCAGTTTCTAATTCACAAAAAGAAAAAAAGTCATGAAAAAAATATTTATCAAACTATCAGCTATTTTCTTAATAGGCGTGCTGATGACATCATGCTTCGGAGATCTCAATACCGAACCGCTCGATCCTAATCAGAAAGTGCCAGGCAATATCTATAATTCCAAAGACGGTTACGACGGTGTGCTTGCAAAATGCTACGCGTCGCTGATTCTGACGGGCCAGCAAGGTGGCGACGGCGGCAATGGCGACCTTGAAGGGGCAAACGAAGGCTATTCTGGCTATGTGCGCCTGTTGTTCTACTTGCAGGAACTTTGTACGGATAACTTTGTGATGCCTTCTTCGTCCAACGGCTTGCGCAAGTGCTTGAACTTGCAGTGGGATGCTTCGAACGCTTCGGTCATTAAATGGACCTACCAGCGTCTGTACATGTCGATAGCTTATTGCAATGAGATTATTCGCGAATGCACTGAAGCCAGAATCAAAGAGCATGGAGTGTGGGAAGTAATGAAAGACGACTATCAATTTTATGCGGCGGAGGCCCGTTTTATCAGAGCTTATTGCTATGCTCAGCTATGCGACCTTTATGGGGGAGTGCCTTATGTCGATGAATTTACCGGAACGAAGGATCTGCCAAAGCAGATGACTCGCAAAGAGACTTTTGAATTGGCAGAAGGCGAATTGCTCGCCATTGAAAATTTGCTGAAGGCTCCAGGTGAAAACGAATACGGGCGCATCGACCGCGTGGCTTGTTGGTTTTTGCTTTCGAGAATGTATCTGAATGCGCAGACTTGGATTGGAGAAGATCGGTATCAAGACTGCCTGAAGTATGCCCGCCTTGTCATCGGTGACAGCCACTATCAGCTTGCCAAGGATTATCGTCACATCTTCCTGGCTGACAACAATACTTGTCCGGAAATCATCTGGCCGTTGGTGCAGGACGGTTTGCGAGCTCAAAGCTCGGCCGGTACCAACTTCTATGTGAAAGCGTTTGTCAATGGCCCGATGAACGAACTTTATCAGACCGGAGTCGGCTCAAAGGGTTGGGGAAATGTCCGTTCGAAAACAACGCTTGTAGATGCATTCGATGCTTCCGACGTGACTTTTGACAAAGAAGACACATGGGGAAACAAGAAAAATGACAAGCGGGCGCAATTTATGACGGCGCTGCCCAATCAGACCAAAGAGACTTGGGACGCTACCGGGGCAATGACAAGTACTTACACTTGTGGCTATGGTTATATCAAGTGGCGAAATGTGACAAAGGACGACGAAATCTGTGCTTCCGGCGACACCTATACGTCTATCGATTTTCCCTTGTTCCGCAAGGCTGATGCTTATCTGATGGCGGCAGAGGCAATCCTCCGCGGGGCAAATGGCTCGAATGGCGAAGCGCTCGGATATGTCAACGAGGTGAGAATGCGCGCTTATATGAGCGATGACTATGCCGTTGCAGGCATTAGTTCTGCTGTCTCCGGAAAAATCACATCTTCGGAGCTTGATCTTGACTTTATCCTTGGAGAGCGTCAGCGCGAATTGGCTTCGGAATGTGTTCGTCGGACCGACCTGATACGTTTCGGAAAGTTTACGAAAGGCTACAATTGGGATTGGAAAAACGGTGTGCGCGAGGGTGCCGATGTCGACGACTATTTGCAGCTGTTCCCGATTCCCGCAAGTGAGATTACAACGAATCCGGGTATCATTCCGAATCCGGGCTATTGATAAATATAACAGAATCACAGATGATCAGAAAATCAATATTAATGATGTCGCTGCTCTTGGCGGGTCTGTCCATGATGGGACAGACCTCCCGGGAGGAACTTGCGGCGACTCCGGAGAAGACCGGCGGTGTCTATTATGCTTATCCTGCCCCTTCTGCCGATGGCAACACGCCTGCTCCGAAAGGTTACAAGCCTTTTTACATCAGTCATTACGGACGTCATGGCTCTCGCTATCTGATTAGTGGCAGAGACTATACGACGGTCTACGACTTGTTTGTCAAAGCGCACAAAGCCGGTGCATTGACCCCGCTTGGCGAAGATGTGTGTCAACGTTTGGCTGAGGTGTGTCGCGAAGGTGCTCCAACCAGCGGCGACTTGTCTCCGCTTGGCCGCCGTCAGCAACGTGGTATTGCCGAAAGAATGTTCCGGGCTTTTCCGGAAGTGTTTGAAAAAGGCGACTCAATCTCTGCCCGTTCTACGATTGTGCCTCGCTGTGCGATGAGTATGGTGGCGTTTGGCGACCGTTTGAAAGAACTTAATCCCGATATGGCGATTCTCTACGAAATGAGTGATCGCTATATGGATTATCTCAATTATCATGCAGAAGAATCCAACCGTTTCACGCATGGAGAACGCGGGCCTTTGGCGGAGGAAATGAGAAAATTCAAGGAGGAGAACACCCGTCCGGAGCGTCTTGTCGCTTCTTTGTTTGCCGACGCTGATTTTGTGCGCAAATCGGTGAATCCGTCAAATCTGATGTGGGGACTCTATTGGAGTGCTTCCGACATGCAGGATATGGAGACTAAGGTGTCGTTCTATGACTTGTTTACAGCTGACGAACTTTTCGGACTTTGGCAGAGCAACAATTATCATTTCTATGCCGGGAATGCCAATCATGCGGCAGGCAATGGGATTGTGGTGGCGAATGCTTCCAATCTGTTGCGTAATATCGTGGAAAGTGCTGATGAGGCTGTTGCCAACCCGAAAATAGCCGCAACGTTGAGGTTTGGGCATGATGGCAATGTGATTCCTCTAGCGGCAATCCTGCGGTTGGAGGATTGCAATGTAGCGCTTTCCGACCCGGCTGAGGTCTACAAGCATTGGGCTGATTTCAAGATTGTACCGATGGCAGCCAACATACAAATCATTTTCTTTAATAAGAAAAATGGTACAACCGACGACGTGCTGGTGAAATTTATGCTGAATGAAAAAGAGGTGAAAATACCGGTATCTACCGATTGCTATCCTTTCTATCGTTGGAAAGATGTGCGCAATTTTTATAGGCAATTGTTTTAGGTTTTAAGTAAGTTTAATTGGACAAAGAGGGGATGACACGCGAAGCGTCATCCCCTCTTTGTCTGTTGCCTTGTCACGGGAATCAGATTGCTTTTCCGAAAGCGCGTCGGCGTTTGTGCTGGCGAGTCTCGAAGTATTGCCATTGCGACTGTACCTTCTGGTTCAGCTCCAGTTCGGGGTTGCTTTCCGCATATTTGTATTTGCATTTCTGGAACGAAGGAATTAAGTCGGTAAACAGCAGTGCGTTGACGCCTTTCCCTTGGTATTCGGGCTTAATCGCTACAAGCAGCAGGTCGACGATGTCCGTCTTGTTGAGAAACAGTGCGCGGCGCAAATGATACCAGCCGAATGGGAAAAATTTGCCGTGTGATTTTTGTAACGCTCTTGACATCGACGGAACAGCGATGCCTACACCGACAAGGTTGTCTTCTGCGTCTTTGATAATCGAAAGATGATCGAAGCGGATAATTGGCAGATAGTTCTTGATGTAGTGGTCGATTTGTCTGTCGCTAAGCGGAGAATAGCCGAAAAGATCGTTGTAGGCCTCATTAATCAGATGAAAGAGGGGTTTGCCTATTTCGGCAACCAGCTTTTTGCGGTTGTTGTAGCGGACTGTGTGGAGTCCGTATTTCTTTTTTACAATTTCGCTGATGAGTACATGCTTTTCGGGAATGGCGTCGGGGACAGTCATCTGAAATTCCACCCAGTCAGCTTTTTTCTCAAAGCCTAATTTTTCGAAATGTTCGGGATAATAAGGATAGTTATAGATAGTGGCCATTGTTGATAGTTCGTCGAATCCTTCAACGAGTGCCCCTTCATGGTCCATATCCGTAAATCCTAAAGGCCCGAGAATGGATGTCATGCCTTTCTGTTTGCCCCATGTTATGGCTGCGTCAAACAGAGCTTTTGTCACTTCTATGTCATCGATGAATTCAATAAATCCAAATCGCAATTCCTTTTTATTGTCTTTCTTGTTGACTTTGTGATTGATGATAGCGGCAATGCGTCCTACCGGCTTGCCGTCGCGGTATGCCATGAAATATTCCGACTCGCAAAATTCGAATGCCGGATTCTTGTCGGGAGAAAGTGTGTTGATGTCATCAGTAAGCAAGGGCGGCACAAAATATTTGTTGCCTTTGTAGAAGTTTACGCCGAAGTTGACAAATTCTTTCAGTTGTTTCTTTTCTTTTGCAATGATTTTAATTTCGACTGCCATTTCCTAATGAATTTAGGTGGCAAAATTACACAAATATATCTTTTTAGGCAAATTTTGGTTTGAAAGTCTGTCTAATACGTGCGCAGATGACAGTTTTGCTTTAGTTGCTCAGCCATGCCAATAAGGCGCATGAACAAAGAATGACGGCAATGATTGAGGCGTAGATGGCGTTGCTTGACTGGCGTTCTATGGCAAGCCGGAGCGAAGCAAAATCGCTGATTCTTTCTTCGGGGTTGGTTGTTGTGCATGCCTCGGCCACTTTGTTGAGATGGCCTATGCGGGTGGGTGAAGCGGCAAGCACCTGTTGCAAAATTTGTCCGTAGGCAAAGACATCGTCTTCCTCTTTGGCCGACTGTGTTCCGACCGGATTAAATTTCAAATCCGATTCGTCGTCAGCAATGGCAATGTCGGACGGTTTGGGAGGCCGGTGTGCGACGCCTTGGCGCAGGACTTCGTCGATAGCGTCAGGCAGGCGATGCTGGATCAGCGCCAAAACTTTCGTCGAAATCTTTCTGTCGGCAATCAGACGGTCTAATGTGGTCGGAAAGATAGGCATGGCAGGTTTGTTTTTTTACAAAGATACTTTTTTGTCTTAAAAAACATATAATTTATTCTTTTGATGACAAAATGTGACTTATAAATTGCGTATAATTACTATCATTTGTAAAATGAAAGCGCTATAATGGTAGTGGTTAAAAATGTATTGTAAGGAGAGAAATAATATGAAACTATTAGAACCAATTAAAGTAGGTCCAATCACATTGAAAAATCGTATCATGTTCCCACCAATGACAACTGGCTATGAGGAACGTGACGGTTCAACTTCTAAACAGAGCTTCAACTTCTATAAACGTATTGCAGAAGGTGGTGTATCTTATATCGTACTTGGAGACGTCGCACCAGTAAATACTGTTTCTCCAACACCAAAATTATTCAAGGATGAACAGATTCCAGCTTATAAAGAATTAGCTGATGCATTACATGAATTTGATTGTAAATTAGGTATTCAGATTTTCCATCCTGAATATGATGTTCAGGCTTTAGCTGAAATGTTTAAGAAGGGTGATATGCAGGCAGCTCGTGCTAAATTACATCATGATATGCTTCATTTCACTGATGAAGTAACTCCAGAAGCATTAAATACAATTCTTAAACAGATGGGTGAATGCGTAAGACGTGCGTATGAAGCAGGTGTAGATGTAGTAGAAGTTCATGGAGACCGTTTAGTAGGTGCTTTATGTTCTACAGTATTAAATCATCGTACAGATGAATATGGAGGAAGCTTCGAAAATAGAACACGTTTTGCGTTACAAGTAGTAGAAAGCATTAAAGAACATGCCCCTCATATCTGTATTGACTATAAACTTCCAATCATCACTGATAACCCATTAAGAGGTAAAGGTGGATTAAAGATTGATGAAGCTGTTGAATTTGCGAAGAAGCTTGAAGAAGCAGGCGTTAATATGATCCATGTTGGACAGGCTAACCATACAGGTAACTTAAATGATACAATTCCAGCAATGGGTACTCAGCCATATTGTTTCATGCAGTCATATACTAAGAGAGTTAAAGATGCTGTAAGTATTCCAGTATCTGCGGTAGGGCGTATCGTTACTCCACAGAATGGTGAAGCATTAATTGAGAACGGTGTATGTGATATCGTAGGTTATGGACGTTCATTGTTAGCTGATCCTGATTATGTTAAAAAGATTGAAGATGGACAGCCATGCAGAATTCGTTTATGTATGATGTGTAATAAGGGATGTACAGACTCTATCCAAAACAGAAAGTTCTTAAGCTGTGTTCTTAATGCAGAAAATGGTTATGAATATGAAAGAACTATTACTCCTGCAGATGATAAGAAGAAGGTTGTTATTGTTGGTGCAGGACCTGCAGGTTTAGAAGCTGCAAGAGTTGCTGCAGTGAAGGGTCATGACGTTATTGTTTATGACAAGGATACTCAAGTAGGCGGACAGTTAAATATTGCTTCTGTACCACCTAGAAAAGAAGAAATGAATCGTTCTATTCATTATCTCGCAAATGAAGTCAAAGCATTGGGTGTTGATTTACGTTTAGGTAAAGCTGTTACTAGCGAAGATATTTTAGCTGATCAGCCTGATGAAGTTATCGTTGCAACTGGTGCTTCCAACTTCATCTTAAATATCCCTGGTAAGGATATGCCTCATGTACAGGATGCTTGGAAAGTACTTTCTAATGAACAGTTCCCAGCAGGAAGAATCGTTGTTATCGGTGGTGGACTTGTAGGTGCTGAAACAGCTGAATACCTTGCACTTAGAGGTAATGATGTAAGTATCGTAGAAATGATGGATACTATTGCGAAAGAAGAATCAACTACAATTCGTCCAGAAATGATGGCTGATTTTGAAAAGCATGGTGTTAAACAGTTCACTAATACTAAGGTAACAGAAATTACTGCAACTACAGTAGAAGCAGAAACTGCAGAAGGTAAAGTATCACTTCCATGTGATTATGTAGTATTTGCAGTAGGTGCTCGTTCTAATGTATTTGACATGACTGCATTAGAAGAAAAGAATATCCATGTTCAGGTTGTTGGTGATGCAAATAAGGTGGCAGACATCAATTCAGCTATTGAATCTGGTTATCTTGCAGCAAACGCTTTATAAGATGCTTAAGACAGGCGACGCCTGTCTTTTTTATGCGTGTGCCGGGCATGGCACTAATTCAGTCGGAGATAGTCTGACCACAGGTATTTACCGCCAAGTGTAGTGAACCACAA
>USOC01000002.1 GCA_900556245.1 uncultured Prevotellaceae bacterium | reverse complement strand
ACGACGAACAAATGGCCGACCTTGCCCGCACCACCGTCAACGGAAGCAACGACCAACGACTCCAAGAATACGAGTATATGGTTCGCAATCAACTCGACACCTACCTGATGCCCCACGCTCCCGAGGTGATACAAAGCAAGTTCTACGCCGGTTGGTTTGCCGGAACGGGTGTCCTTGTCCCGACAGGTGACCTCGCAGACCTCTTCGGATATTCATGGGTATTCAACATTGGTCTCTACGGCGGCTACCGGCATTGGATGCTCAAAGCCGATATTTCCTACGGGCAGCCCGACATGAAACACCCGTCAGCCGACCCGTTTGGAAGGACATGGGCGGAAGGGCACCAATACAGAGCCACGGATTCCTACACCAAACAACTCTCCGGCTCGGTTGCCGTAGGATTCCGGGCAATCGACACAAAACGCTTCTCCGTCACACCCTATGTCGGCGGCGGATGGACAAACTACGCTTGGAATTTTGCCGAATATGAATACGACAAGGCGCAAGACTCATGGAAACTGGCATCATCCATCGAAAAAGACTCTTTCCATAATTTCAATATTATGGCAGGTATCGACCTCGACTGGCATTTCCACACCACAGTGTCAGACAAACCCTTCTTCATTTCCGGCAAGCGAGAGCAGTACACCTCCTCACTACGACTGACTCCTTATTTCATGTACCAGTCGTACTCATCGCTTTCTCCGGCCATCAAGGGTTTTCATGTGGGACTCAGCCTGACATATAGCGGATTAATTCGGGCGCTGACCATCAGATGACGTCATACAATTTGCCACACTTTTTGCAAATTGTATGATATTATGACTATAATACTTTGAAAATAGCAGCATTTTGATTATATTTGCACCATAAATGATGCAAATATGCCACTAATAATACCCAAGCGATACAAACTGAAGCTACTTCCGGAGACAACGGAAATAGCCATCAAATATATCAAAGACGAATTTCAGCAACGACTTGCCGACAAGCTCAACCTCCGCCGCGTCACAGCCCCCTTGTTTGTCCAATCCGGAACAGGACTCAACGACGACCTGAATGGCGTGGAACAAGCCGTAGGCTTCGAAATAAAGGCAATGGGGTGTCGCGCCGAAGTGGTGCATTCTCTGGCAAAATGGAAACGCACGAAACTGGGGGCTTACGACATCGCTCCCGGTTTCGGCATCTACACCGACATGAACGCCATCCGAAGCGACGAAGACCTCGACAACATCCACTCGCTCTACGTAGACCAATGGGACTGGGAGCAAACCATCAAAGAATCTGACCGCAACCTCGACTACCTCATAGCAACCGTGAGAGCAATCTACTCTGCCCTGAAGGAAACAGAATGGCTCATCTATCGCCGTTTTCCGCACATCACGCCCGTTCTGCCCGAAGACATCAAGATTCTTCATACGCAAGAACTGCTTGACATGTACCCTGCCCTGACTCCCAAAGAGCGAGAAACAGAAGCGGCAAAAAAGTTCCGGGCTATTTTTATTGTCGGAATCGGAGCCGAACTAACCGACGGCAAGCCGCACGACGGACGCGCTCCGGACTACGACGACTGGATCTCGCCAAACAGCGACGGCTACCAAGGACTGAACGGCGACATCCTGCTTTGGAACAGCGTGCTCGGCATCCCGTTCGAACTCTCGTCGATGGGCATCCGCGTCAATCCCGAATCTCTCGCCCGACAACTGGCGGCAAGAGCGTGCGAAAGCCGTTCAGAACTGCCCTTCCACAAAGCGTTGCTCAACGGCGAACTGCCCCAATCCATCGGCGGGGGCATCGGACAAAGCAGACTCTGTATGTTCCTGCTACAAAAAGCACACATCGGAGAAGTACAGGCAAGCATTTGGCCGGACAAGCATATCGAAATCAGCCGACAAAACGGAATTATACTAATGTAGCTGGATTTGCCTCCTGATTTATCGGAATTTTTCAACAATATCAAAAAAAACGACCAAAAAATTTGGTGATAAAAAAAACAGTGCCTATCTTTGCACTCGCTAAGAAAAACAGCGACTATCTGGTGTGGTAGTTCAGTTGGTTAGAATACATGCCTGTCACGCATGGGGTCGCGGGTTCGAATCCCGTCCGCACCGCAAAAAAAGACCGAGAAATTCTCGGTCTTTTTTTATTTTCACACAAATCCAATTTCCCCACAAACGGTCTTCTCACAAAAACACGAAAAAGGGGAATCTCCGAATCCGGAAACTCCCCTATTCATATTATAGCATAAAGACAATTAAAGCGCGAACGCCTCTCGAATCTTGTCTACATAATCAAGCTTCTCCCATGTGAACAGCTCAACCGTCATAGTCTTGTCGCCGTTGTATTTCGAATAGAAAGTCTTTTCGACAACCTCTGATTTTCGCCCCATATGTCCGTAAGCAGCCGTTTCCTGATAGATGGGCTGACGGAGTTTCAACCGACGCTCGATAGCCGCCGGACGCATATCGAACAACGCGGAAATCTTTTCTGAAATTTCAGCGTCAGACAACGCCACTTTCGCCGTACCATAAGTGTTGACACACAAGCTGACCGGCTGCGCCACACCGATAGCATAAGCCACCTGCACCAAAGCCTCTTCCGCCAATCCGGCAGCTACAATATTCTTGGCGATATGGCGCGCTGCATAGGCAGCAGAACGGTCGACCTTCGAAGGGTCTTTTCCCGAAAAGGCACCTCCACCGTGAGCGCCCCGTCCGCCATAAGTGTCAACGATAATCTTGCGCCCCGTCAAACCGGTGTCGCCGTGAGGCCCGCCAATCACAAATTTACCCGTAGGGTTGACATGAAGAACCAACCGTTCGTCGAACATCTCACGCAAATGTTCGGGCAACTTTGCGATGACACGAGGCAAAAGCACCGTTTTCACATCATTGTAGATCACATCCAGCATCTTTTCGTCAGCCTCAAGCTGCGCCGCCTCTGTCGCATCGGCAGGGCGTATAAAGTCGTCATGCTGCGTGCTGACAACAATCGTATGGACACGCACCGGACGATTATCCTCGTCATACTCTACTGTCACCTGACTCTTGGAATCGGGACGCAGATAAGTCATTTGCCTGCCTTCCTTTCGGATTGCAGTAAGCTCAATCAAAATCTGATGCGCCAAGTCGAGCGTCAGCGGCATAAAATTTTCAGTTTCGTCACAAGCGTAACCAAACATCATACCCTGGTCGCCGGCTCCCTGCTCTTCTTCATTGGACCGCTCGACACCCCGGTTGATGTCAGCCGACTGTTCATGGATGGCAGAAAGCACTCCACACGACTCTCCGTCAAACTTATATTCGCTTTTATTATAGCCGATTCCGTTGATGACACGACGAGCGGTCTCCATCAAGTCGATATACGCTTCCGACTTCACCTCGCCGGCAATAACCACCTGTCCGGTAGTAACAAGCGTCTCACACGCCACTTTCGACGAAGGATCATAGGCCAGCAATTTGTCGACAACCGCATCGGAAATCTGGTCGGCAACTTTGTCGGGATGTCCTTCCGACACTGATTCAGAAGTAAATAGATAATTCATTTTTCCAATTTTTTAGAGTGGAATATCATTGAACTGGAAATCTGAGGGGAGATATGCAGTTTTAGCATTTTTTAATGTGGTTGCAAGCAGCCAAATTTTTCCACAGAGTTAGTAATCGGCTGCAAAGATAGTGAAAGTTAAGTACAAAATGAACAAAATGCAGTTTTTATTCTTCTGTCGCAACGAATCCTGTCTGATACAGAAGCAACCATTAAACGCAAAAGTCACAAGATTTGTTCACCATTTTCAGAAATCGCGCAAAACACCGAACTGTGACAAAAAAAAGAAAATAAATGCTAAGTTATTGCATTGTTGTCAAAATTTGGTATCTTTGCGTGCTATTTCGTATAGAGATTACATCTCTTGCGACTTTTGAGACAAACCGAAATAAAAATTAAAAAAATAATAGATAAATGGCAACTTTAGAGAAAATTCGGAAAAAATCCGTATTACTGCTCGTAATCATCGGTGCTGCGCTTATTGCGTTCATCATCGGTGACTTCCTTAATTCCGGTTCTGCGTTTTTCGGCGACGGAACTACAGTGGCAAAAGTCGACGGCAAGAGCATCGACTATATGCAATTCCAGCAACGTTATGCACAAATGGCTGAAAACAACCAGCAGGCATCACAAGCAGACCCCGCCGTGATGCAAAACTCCGTGCTCAACCAAATGATCAGCGAAATGCTTTTAGACGAGGAATACGAAGCCCTCGGCATCAGCGTTTCCGACAAGGAACTTTCCGAATTCATGTTCAAGAATCTGATAATGGATCAGAACTTCGGACAGCAGATTTCCTATATCGCCCAAGCGCTTCAGGCTCCGGTAGAGATGAATCCGGCAAAACCTGACCAATTCGTACGTGACTTCCACGCATTTATTTTCAACCCCGCAAAATTCGGCCGTCAGGAAGACGAAGCCATCGCCCAGGCAAAAGCATGGTGGATTGGCATGGAACAATCCGCCGAAGCACAGTTGAAACAAATGAAACTCTTCCGCCTGATGGGTAGCACAATCGTAGCCAACGACCTCGACCGCGCCGCCATCAAGGAAAACCTGTCGAACTCCTACGAAGTGCAAATGGTGTCTGTGCCTTACGGCTCACTCGACAACAAAAAATATGAAGTGAGCGAAGCCGACTTGAAAGCCGCTTACGAGAAAGAAAAATCAACATTTGCTCTGAAAGAGGAAATGCGTCGCGTTCACTACATAGTGGTGCCCATCGCCCCTTCTGCCGACGACAACGCCAAAGCTGATGCGCTGATGGCAAAGGTAGACTCCGCCATCAAGGCCAATCCGGGCATTGAAGGCGCCCGCCAATTCTCTGAGCTCTCCATTGCAGAAGCAGAATTGCGCTTGTCCGACATGAACCGCGATGCCATTATGAAAGGATTCTTTGAAAATGCTGAAGTAGGACAAATCTCAGCAATCAGCCGCCAGGGTGACAACCGGGTTATCTACCGTCTGCTCGACAAAACAATTCAGACCGACTCTGTCTCGTTGGAAATGGTTCAAGTGCTTGGCGACAAGAAATTTCAGGAAACAGCTCTTGCCGACCTTAACAGCGGCAAGGAAGTAGCCAACGACTCAACAATCGTCAAAGGCGAGGCTCCGCAAACAATCGACCTTGTAGCGGCTTTGGCTCAAGGCGCAATCACCCCGGAAATCCGCAACAGCATCCTCAATGCCGAAAGCGGGAAATACTTCGTTCTCAACAACGCCAACGAAGGTGCTGTACTGGCAAAGGTCACCGACAAAAAAGCAGCCAAGACAATCTACAAGACAGCAACCGTCACCTACACACTTACGGCAAGCAAAGAAACGCGCGGATTCCTTCAAAACGAACTGCAAAAGTATATCGACACCAACAACACCGCCAAGGCATTCTCTGAAAATGCAACGAAGTCAGAGCAACACTACTTCGCACAAACGGCAATCCTTTCCGCAGACTCTCCCGCCCTTGGCACACAGTACAGCCCGGTGAAGGGAACCGCCAAATTGGTTCAATGGGTGTTTAACGACGCTGAAGAAGGAGCCGTTTCAGCAATCCAAGTCGATAACGACAAACTTGTAGTCTGCGCACTCGACAACATCTACGACGGCGAATATATGCCTTTAAGCGACCAAGACGTCAAGATGTTCTGCGAAAACGTAGCTCGCAACGACAAAAAAGCCGAAGACTTGATGAAGCAATACGCAGGCAAGGCAACAGATCTTGCAGGCTATGCCAAATTGATGGGCAAAGAAGTTGAGTCTCGTCGTGTAGGCGGTGGCACACCGACTATCGAACCGACTCTCGGCGCCCAAGTTCCGTACTCCGCTCTCAACAAGACATACGGACCGGTTAAGGGTCAATACTCAGTATTCGTCTACAACGTAATCAAGAAAGAGCCGGCCGCCAACACACCGACGGACGCACAAATCGACGGAAGCTTTGCTCAGCAATTCATGATGTTCAACAACCTTGTTGAAGTAATCAAGAACAACAAAGAAATCGAGAACCGTCTCGTGAACTTCCGTTAATCTAAAGAAAACGACAACAATCAATTCCTTTAAATAAAGTTTTCATAATATGCTATCAAGGGGCAATGCCGTGAGGCGCCGCCCCTTGTTTTTTTCGGTAGAATATCGTATTTTTGCGGTGTCAGAAAATTGATAGACGGCAGAAATCAAAACCAACTAAGATATGTATAGAACAAAAACTTGTGGCGAACTTCGTCTGGCCGATGCCGGCCGGAAAGTGACCCTTGCCGGATGGGTGCAACGCACTCGCAAAATGGGAGGCATGACTTTTGTTGACCTGCGCGACCGCTACGGCATCACGCAATTGGTGTTTAACAACGAAGTGAACGCCGAGCTCTGCGAATCGGCCAACCGACTTGGCCGGGAATTTGTCATTCAAGCCACCGGAACTGTTTCCGAACGCTCAAGCAAGAATGCAAACATCCCAACAGGAGAAATTGAAATCATCGTAGACGGTTTGACCTTGCTCAACAAGAGCGAAGTGCCACCGTTCACCATCGAAGACAACACCGACGGAGGCGACGACCTGCGCATGAAATACCGTTATCTTGACTTGCGCCGTGCCGCCGTCAGGAAAAATCTTGAACTGCGCCATCGTATGACCATGGAAGTACGCCGCTACCTCGACAGCAAGGGATTCCTCGAAGTGGAAACCCCGATGCTTATCGGATCCACACCGGAAGGCGCCCGCGACTTTGTCGTGCCTTCGCGCATGAATCCCGGACAGTTCTACGCACTGCCACAGTCACCCCAGACGTTGAAACAGCTGCTGATGGTGTCAGGCTTCGACCGCTACTTCCAAATCGTAAAGTGCTTCCGCGACGAAGACCTGCGTGCCGACCGCCAGCCGGAATTCACGCAAATTGACTGCGAGATGAGTTTCGTTGAGCAAGAAGATATTATCGACATGTTCGAAGGAATGGCAAAACATCTGTTCAAGGAATTGCGAGGAGTGGAACTTACCGAACCGTTCCTGCGGATGCCTTGGGCCGACGCCATGAAATACTTTGGCAGCGACATGCCTGACTTACGCTTCGGATTGATGTTTGTCGAACTGATGGACTTCATGAAAGTCCACGGATTCTCCGTATTCGACAATGCTGCCTATATCGGCGGTATCTGCGCGGAGGGAGCCGCTTCCTACACACGCAAACAGCTCGACCAGCTGACAGAGTTTGTCAAACGTCCACAAATCGGTGCAAAAGGCATGGTCTATGCCCGTGTTGAAACCGACGGCAACGTAAAGTCGAGCGTCGACAAGTTCTACACACAAGAAGTGCTCCAGCAAATGAAAGAAGCTTTCGGAGCCAAACCGGGCGACCTGATTCTCATCCTGAGTGGCGATGATGCGATGAAAACCCGCAAGCAACTCTGCGAACTCCGCCTGGAAATGGGTCGTCAGCTCGGACTCCGCGACAAAGACAAGTTCGCATGCCTTTGGGTGGTAGACTTCCCCATGTTTGAATGGAGCGAAGAGGAAGGCCGACTGATGGCTATGCACCATCCGTTCACCCACCCCAAAGACGAGGACATACCTCTGCTCGACACCGACCCGGCAGCCGTGCGCGCCGATGCCTACGACATGGTTGTCAATGGTGTGGAAGTGGGCGGTGGCTCTATCCGTATTCACGATTCTGAGCTACAGGCGAAGATGTTTGAAATTTTGGGATTCACACCCGAAAAAGCTCAGGAACAATTCGGCTTCTTGATGAATGCATTCAAATTCGGTGCGCCTCCTCACGGCGGACTTGCTTATGGCCTCGACCGTTGGGTGTCGCTTTTTGCAGGACTTGACTCAATCCGCGACTGCATCGCATTCCCGAAAAACAACAGTGGGCGCGACGTTATGCTCGAAGCTCCGGCACCACTCGACCAGAAGCAACTCGACGAACTCAACCTGACCATCGAATTAAAAGAAGAATAAGCCGGTTTGCAACAAATCGAAGAACAATCGACCGACCCCTCCGTCCAAATGTGACGAAGGGGTCTTCTTTTATGGCTCCACTTTTTCCTCTCCAACGTTAGGAATATTCTTTCCAGAAAAATAATCGAAGATTTTATAGCATTTTGATATAATTTGCCTTCTACAATTGTCTATTTTATGAAAAAATGCTATATCTTTGCCAAAACGTAAAAGAAGAAACAAATGGAGAAAATAGACAATCTTGACCGCAAAATCTTGGAAATCGTGATGAAGAACGCACGAATCCCGTCGAAAGACGTTGCCGTGGTATGCGGAGTGTCGAGAGCCGCAATCCACCAACGAATCCAAAGGATGATCGACCTTGAAGTAATCACCGGTTCAGGCTACCACGTCAATCCCAAAGTTTTGGGCTATACCACCTGCACCTATATAGGGGTGAAGCTTGAAAGAGGCTCCATGTATAAAGACGCAGTGCCGGAACTCGAAAAAATTCCGGAAGTGGTGGAATGCCACTTCACAACCGGCCCCTACACCATGCTAATCAAACTTTATGCCCGCGACAATCAGCACCTGATGGAGTTGCTCAACAGTAAAATCCAGATGATTCACGGTGTTGTGGCCACAGAAACGCTGATTTCACTCGACCAAAGCATGAACAGGGAAATCCCAATCCACTACGAAGACTGACCGAGAATCGAACAAACTATCGCCATACATAACCTTTTGTCGTCTCCGGCAAAAGGTTTTTTTGTGTAAATGCGCCATTTTAGTTACTTTTACAGAGATTTTCAAAAACGAAATAAAAAGACATCTTTATGCAAAAATTCGCACTGGCAGACCTGTCCCTCGGTTTAAAGAATCTGATTGGCAACCGGGAAATTCACAAAATCCTTGCCGGAATAGTTATTCTGGCGGCAGTAGCCCTGCTCTATTTTTCGACAAGTCTTGGAGAAGTGCTCCAACAAAGCGATATGCGACAAGGCATAGCCAACGGACAAGAAGCAAAAGAATTTTTCGAACAGACGGGAGAAAAGACCTGCTGGACAAACTCTCTGTTTTCAGGAATGCCTACATTCCAAATAGCCCCATCCTACAATAGCACGAAATTTGTCACCGCCCTCCAAAGCGTCTACGGGCTCGGCCTTCCAAGCCCGGTCAATCTGCTATTTATGATGATGGCCGGATTCTACATTCTGATGCTCGCTTTCGGGACAAGATGGTATTTGGCGCTACTGGGGGCTGTAGCCTACGGACTTTCGTCATACTTCATCATCATTATCGGCGCCGGACATATCTGGAAATTCTGCGTTCTGACCTATGTGCCGCCCACGATTGCCGGCATCGTACTTTGCTACAAAGGTCGGCTGCTTGCCGGAGGCGCTTTGACAGCCCTCTTTGGAATGATGCAAATTGCCTCCAACCACGTACAGATGACTTTCTATTTCCTCTTTGTAGTCGTGGCTTTGATGATAGCATACCTTGTTGAAAGCATCCGCGCCCGACACACCCGCCAATGGCTGAAAGCCACTGGCGTACTCGCCGTATCGGCGCTGCTGGCTGTCGGCGCCAACCTAACCAGCCTCTACAACACCTACGAATATAGCAAAGAGACCAACCGAGGCCGTTCAACCGACTTGCATAGCAACGATGCGCCGAAAGCCGGCTCAAACATCAACGCCAACGGAATAGACCGCTCCGGCGTGACAAGTTGGAGCTACGGCATCGACGAAACTCTCACCCTGCTCATTCCCGACATTAAAGGCGGAGCTACCGTAAAGCCGAACGATGTCGACAACAGCGGCGGGCTGGCGGCCGCTTCTGTAGCTGATCTCCCGGGCGTGGAAGATGCTATCAGCAATGCGGTAATCTCGCAGAATCCGGAAGAGAACGCCTATCTGCAGCAACAATTGGGAGATATGGTCGGACAATTCCGACAATATTTCGGCGACCAGCCGATGACCAACGGTCCGGTCTACGTAGGCGCTCTGATTTTAGCGTTGGCAATCCTCGGATTTGTCGTGGTGAAAGGGCCTCTGAAATGGGCTATGCTTGCTGTCACAATCTGGTCGATTCTTTTGGCATGGGGACACAATTTCTCTCCGCTTACCTATTGGATGATTGACCACTTCCCGATGTACGACAAGTTCCGTGCTCCGGCAAGTATCCTTGTAATTGCCGAACTGACGTTGCCTCTGATGGCCATATTTGCCGTCGCCAAGCTAATTGACGAAAAAGACTTATTCAATCGCCACAGGAAAGCCGTCTATGCTTCGTTTGGATTACCTCTTTTCATCTGTCTGCTGGCAATGATTATGCCTTCCGCTTTTGGAAACGGACTCTCGGCCGCCGAAAACGGAATGCTTGCAGAAGTTGCCACCAACACAAGCGGCATCGAGCAATCGTTCTATACGACTGCCTTCAACATCGTCAAAGAAGCGCGCTTAGGAATGGTCGCAGACGACGCAACACGCTCTTTTGTAATACTCGCCATAGGTCTGGCACTGATTTGGCTGAACTTCAAAGGAATACTTAAAGCAAAGGTTTTCGTGGCGGGAATCGCCTTAGTCGTTGTGGCCGATCTTTTCTCTGTCGACAAACGCTATCTGAACGCAGATATGTTTGTCGAAAAACCGTCAGGAAGCGAAATCATCACTATCGAGCCGACCGCTGCCGACCTTACTGTTTTACAAGATACCGCAATGAACTACCGCGTCATTGATGTGCTTAACTTCGGAAGTCCGAATCCTTCTTATTTCCACAAAAGCGTTGGAGGCTACCACGCCGCCAAACTTACTCGCTACAACGATTTGATTGCCAAACTAATCAATCCCGTCAAGACCGAAATGGAAAATTCCGTACGCACACGGGGCGAAGTCTTCCTGCCGGACAGCGACAAGATGAAGGCACTCAATATGCTAAACACAAAATACCTCATTTTCGGCGACAGCTATGTACTTGAAAACCCCGGTGCCATGGGCAACGCATGGTTTGTTGACCACCTCAGCTATGCTGACAACGCAAACGCTGAAATGGACGCACTGAAAACGACGGACATTACAAAGGCTGCTGTTGCCGACAAAAAGTTCAGGACGGTACTTGGCGAGAGTATGCCTAAAGCCCAAGGCGACACCATCTATGAAACCGGCTACAAGCCGAACGAACTGTGCTACCGCTATCATTCGGCAAATGGAGGCATTGCCGTGTTCTCAGAGGTTTACTTCCCATGGGGATGGAAAGCTACCGTCGACGGTCAGGAATTGCCTATAGCGCGCGCCAACTACGTGCTTCGCGCTCTTCGTCTGCCGGCAGGCGACCACGAAGTTGTATTCAGATTCGATCCTCAATCAATCCACACAACAGAAGCCGTTGCCTACACATCGCTCACAATCGTATATTTGGCCATACTCATGGCAATCCTACTGAGCGTCATCGCCTATTCCAAAAAAAGAAACGAAATCAAAAAGGAGGAATAGCAACTTGGCGGCACGTCTGAAAAGAATCTATACGGCTTTAAGCCGCTACAGGAGAAGCAAAGGGTTCGGAATACACTCCCCCTTTGCTTTCCATTTTGTACTCTGTGTCCTGCGCGAAAAAGCGCAATATTACGCCTATTCGCCGCTTACAGAAATACGTCGGGCTACAGCAGGCTCTTTGCGGAAAACGGCTTCCAAACAAAAAATCCCCTCTGAAAAGACACTTCGCATCATATTCAAAGTGACAAACCACTTCAACCCTCAGCATGTCTCTGTCGTAGGCACAGGAACTGGCCTGGAAGCGACTGCTGCCTTATTGGTTAACAAAGCTTCGACTGCGACCATTTACAAAGACAAACGCGAAAATTCCCCTCAAGAATGGGCTCTGACAAAATTCGGCGAGCGATGTGCCATTGCCGAGTTTCCCCAAGACTGGCAAAATCGAAAAATCACGGAAGAAAGCACATTCACGCTCATAACGGATATAGCGGACGAACAGATTGAAACAGTATGCAAGATTTTGTCTGCGGATAATAAGGGAGTTATTATTTTTTCAAATATGAGCCACAACAAAGCCTCCTACACGCTGTGGAAGACATTGACAGAGAACAGCGAGTTTGGAATGAGCTTCACCAACGGCAAACTGGGCATCTTTGTCAGGTCATCGAAGCTGCCTCACCAGCACTACAGACTTTGGTTCTGACCAATATCCGCAATCCCGATGTGCTAACGACGACGTGTGGCGCGCTGGAAATCCCAAAAGAAGAGCACTGCCGCCACAAACAACGACACAGAGAAAGAAAGGAAAACGCCCTGCACACCCAAACCCGCAGGAAATCCCAGCAGATAAGCAGCCGGAATACCCACCACGACAAAGCTGAAAAAAGCAATCCACATGATAGGCATCACTCGCGCCGTTCCTCGCAAGACATTGGCAAAACAAATCTGCGTAGCATCGCCATACTGATAGAGCACTAACGGAACAATAAGCGTGACGGCAATCACCGATACCGCAGGATCATCGGTAAACACACGTATCAGCGCATCCGAAAACACGAAAAATATGGTAGAAGCAGCTGTCGCAAAGAGCAGCAGAATATGATAGCCGGCCCATGCCGAACGACGCAACCCGACGATATCTTCCTTGCCTGCATACGAGGCTACACGGATGGCAATAGCAGCTCCAACGCTATAGTAAAACATAAAACCAAGCGTTCCGATAGTGACCATCACTTGGAAACTGGCCAATTCGGCAGCGCCAATCCAACCGACCATAACGGCACTGAAGGTGAAAGTTCCTGTCTCCATAGCCATCTGAAGCGCCACAGGCAGCGAAACCTTAGCATTTCTAAGTACCCCCCGCATAGTAGTCCTGACGCCAAAGAATCCCTTTCTGAAAGGCTCATAGCGAGCTTGTCGCAACAAGATATAAGCAAAGACAAGAGCCATCAGTATGCGCGAAGCCATTGTGCTGAGGCCAGCCCCTGTCAGACCGAGTTCGGGAAAGCCGAATTTCCCGTAAATCAAGAGATAGTTGAATATTATGTTAAACGCATTCCCTCCGAGCAGAATCCACATGGCTATGGAAGTCTGCATCAGGCTGTCCGCAAACTGACGCATAGCGTTGAACAGAGCGACAAACACAATGGAACACAGAACCGTCAAATAATAGGGTCTGATAAGCGGCAACAGTTCTTCCGGCTGACCAAAATAATCCAGAAACGGAAAAACTGCAGCCATTAATGCAGTCAGCAACAAGCCGAAAGCCAAATTCGCGACAAAAGCCTGCTTAAAGGTCGAACCTGCTCCCCGATAGTCTTTTCGCGCAAAAAGCGCACCGACCAAGGGGGTTATTCCATAAGAGAATCCTAAAAGAGAAATAATGATCAGATTAAAGACACTGTTGACGAAGGATGCGGATGCCAAGGAAGCTGTATTATACTGCCCTACCATCAACGTATCGGCAAAACCGACCACGATAACCCCTATCTGCCCGACGACAATTGGCAGACCTAATTTTATCGTTGCCTTATAGTGAGATAGATAATTCATAATGCAAAGTTACCTCAAATTTCCCAATTTGACGAATACATTGAGTCATTGCGTTTATTTTGGAAAATCAGGGTTTATAATTTGCTTTATTATCAGAATACTTATAAATTTGCTACTCAAAAAGATAGTGTTTAAACCATTTTATATTTCCGCATGCGAAAATTTATTTCCCTTCTTTTATGCGCCATCTGTATGTCGTCTGTAATTGCACATGCGACAACTCGCGATGAATTGGATCGCCTGGATCATTTCATCGAAACAAAGAAAAGCTGCGACAAGATTAAACAAAAACGCATTTCCGACATCAAGGACAGTCTTGCCAAAGAAAAAGATCCAGTCAGAAAATTCGATATTCTCATGCGGCTTGGCTTTGAATACACTCTTTTTAAAGCCGACACGGCAATTACATATTATAATAAAGCCATCGTGACTGCCGAATCATCCGGCGACACGATCAAAGCGCTGCGCGCCCGATTGAAGAAAGTGAGACCCGAAATGATAGCCGGATTTTATGCAGAAGCACACGACGAATTTCGTCAGCTGGGGCAGTCATATATTCCTGACAGTCTTCAGTCTGAATTTTTCGAATGCGGATATCGAATCTACTCATTCGCCCTCAATTCATTAGAACCCGGAAGCCAATTCTATGACAATTATTACCGCAATACTGAAGAATATAGAAAAAAATGGATTGAATCGCTTCCAGCAGAATCTCTCACCCGACGACTTTACGAAGCGGAACAAGCCACTTGGGACGGAAAAGCCATGATGGCCAAAGTGCTGCTGGGCGACTTGCTTTCCGAACTGAAAGAAGACACAAATGACTATGCCCTTGCTTGCGCCTTCCTTGCTAAAATCATGAAGTCCGAAGACAAAATTGAAGACAGCATGAAATATTTTGCCCTTTCGGCAATCTCCGACATTAAATGCTCTGTCAAGGAAAACCAATCACTCTATGAGCTGTCAATGATGCTCTACCGTAAAGGCGATATCGACAGAGCCTACAAATATATCTTTTCTTCCATCGAAGACGCCGCATTCTGCAACGCTCAGATGCGCGTCTACAACGCTTCGGCCATGTTCCCTGTCATTGAAAGCGCTCAAAGGGAAGAAGTTATCTCCCACGAACGAATGCTCATGACATACATCATCATATCTTGCATACTGCTGATTGGACTGATAATCACAGTGCTGTTTCTAGTCAAGCAAATGAAAAAGCTTACAGTAGCCCGTCTGAACCTCAAAGAGGCAAATATGACAAAAGACGAATATATGGGACAGTTCCTTGAACTCTGCTCCATCTATATGAAAAGACTTGACTCTTTTACGAAGATGGTCAATCGCAAACTTACTTCAGGGCAAGTAGAAGACTTAATCAAGACAATGAAATCAACCAAATTTTCAGAAGAACAACACGGAAATATCTACAAGGAATTTGACAACGCTTTTCTGAAAATATACACAACTTTCGTAGATGACTTCAACATGCTGCTTCGCCCTGACGAGCGCATCATCATCGACACCCCCGGCACACTGACTACCGAACTTCGAATATACGCTTTGCTGAGATTGGGAATCAACGACTCCTCGAAAATCGCGGAATTTCTGCGATATTCGGTAAATACCATCTACACTTACCGCAATAAAATGAAAAACAAAGCGGTAAATCGAGAAACATTCGAGGAGCAAGTTTTAAAAATCGGCATTATCGAATAATATAATTACTTATATTTACATCTATACAAACTACATATATTTATCTGTATATTAGTGATTTATATTTTTATATAGTTATATTTATCTATATATTCGTTTATATAGCGATACAAACGTGGAAAAACGATTATACCTTTGTGATGTCGAAAGCAAAGAGATGCTTTCAATATCCAAAGAATAATGGTTAAACACTACGATTATATATGGAGTATTAGAATTTGATTTTTACTTCGTTGTGAAATGCGGTAAAGTCTCGAATAATGGTTTTATGTTAGGTTTGTAAAAATGTTGCTTGAAATAGAGCAACAAAGAAATGGAGTTCGCTGACAAGCGGACTTTTTTCTTTTATATACGTTTCGAAATGTTATAATACCGCCGAGTAACAAAACGTACGAGAATAATCACTAACTTCGCTATATGGACAAAGGATATCTGCAAATCTACACGGGCAACGGCAAAGGCAAGACCACTGCGGCTTTCGGACTCGCCGTCAGAGCGCTGTGCGCCGGGAAAAACGTATTTATCGGCCAGTTTGTGAAATCGATGAAATACAATGAGACAAAAATTGCCAAATTGTTCAATTCTGCCGAAAACGACTTCGGCAAAATCGAAATCAGGCAATACGGCCGCGGATGCTTCATCGGCCGCAATCCAGAAGACACAGACAAAGCATTGGCAGCAGCAGGGCTGGCAGAATGCGCACAATCGCTCAAGGAAGGGAAATGGGATGTGGTTATACTCGATGAACTGAACATCGCCCTCTATTTCGGACTGATTGGAGAAGACGAAGTGAGGAAAGCCCTATCCGCACGAAATCCCCGAACGGAAATAATCATTACCGGCAGATACGCTCCCCAATGGCTGATTGACGCAGCCGACCTTGTCACGGAAATGCAGGAGGTGAACCACTACTACCGCAATGGGGTACTTTCCCGCAACGGCATCGACCGATAAGTACCTGCTTTGGGGTTAACTTGACAACGAAGAACGCCACCGTCAAAGCTATTCCTCGACGAAGCCTGAGGACTCATTGTAGAAAAGAGTGGTTTCAGTGGTGCTGAATTCTGAGAAACGTTGACTGGAGACGTCATTTCCCACTTCATCCACCAGTCGCCACAAACCGCCCTCCGCAACAAAAAAATGATTTAGCGAGGATGACACCTGAACCACATCGTCATAGGCAAACGGAAGAACTGGCTTCCCATCACCGTCAATCACACCGCAACGTCCTTCTTTGCTGACGGCCGCAAAGCGCGAAGGTGCGAGATAGCAGAGTCTGAAATACTGAGCATTAACGACAACCTTACCATCTCTCGACATAATGCCGTAACCATTGCCATCAAAGAATATGCTGCGACCGCCATGCATGCCATAAGCCTCATCCGGACGCAAGCGTACATCGGCAAGCACTTCATGCCCCTCCCTGTCGACAAACACAACGGTTTTCCCCTTCACTAACGGGCAGACACCTTCACTGAATACAGGAGTCCCCTCAAATCCATAAAGAGCGCCGTCGAAAGAAGCGATTTCCTCTCCGGAACGACTGATCATCAGCAGCCGTTCGCCGACTGATGCCAAAGCAATTTCTTCCGAGAAAGGCATCACCTGTGAGAAAGCAGGTTCAATGACGACATCACCGTCTGTATTGACAAATCCCCACTTTCCTGACTGGAAAATGGCGGCAAGTCCGTCACTGAAACCCACTGCCTGCGCTACCGCCCCCTTCAAATCGCGAACCACGTCCAAATCACGGTCGACCACCTTAATCGTACCACCGTCTTCGACGGCAAGCGTGACACCGCCATTGAACAGCCCGGGCTGGGTGTAACGTTTGTCTGTGATGGGCTCATCCGTTTCGTCTACCCTAAAATAGCGGAAATGTCCCATGCCGTCAGCCACAAAGAAAATTCCGTCAGGACCTATAGCAGGAGCATAACGAAACTTGGCGCGGTCGAGTATTTCGCCATTTTCAGTGTCGAGGATGCTCCAAAGCTCATCATTTTCCACACGAACCGCCACATAACGGAATTTGCCGGGTGTCGGCTCCTCGCAACTGTAAAAAGAAAAGAAGACAGTCAAAGCAAGCAAGTAAGAGATATATCCTTTCATAAACGATACGTTTCAGTTATCCGACTGCGAAGGTACGCAATAAATCAAACTTCGACAAGCTCGCAGGTCTCATACGAGCAAGAGCTTTGCCGGCCGGCAAAGCTCTTGACAAAAGACACGCGACAGGCTGATGTCAGAACTGCTTTATGCCGCTGTCCTGATTGCCGGTACCCCACTTGTGGCTTCGCTTGTTCAGGCGTTTTCCAAAATTGAGATTATAGGTCAGTCCGATTTGCACCATATTGGCGTTATGGCGCTGCTCGAAACGGCTCATCGCCGGACGAACGGACGAAAGGTTTTCCGACTCAGAAATATAGCCTTTCCGCTGGAACATATAGCTATAGGAAGCGTAAACATAGAAATTGTTGGCAATCTTGTATTGTATGCCCAAGTTGCTGTTGCGCCCGTATTTGGTCAGGAGTTCGCCGCTCAACGTCGATTTCGGCGTTATCGTCACACTGCCGGAGAAAAGCCAGCGGCCGAAAAAGACGTTAAGATTCAGCGAACTGAAGAAATTATTGTGCGTGTGGTGGTAATTGTGTCCGTCAGTTTCAAAATGTCCGTAACCGCACTCCGCAAAAATGTTGACGTGATTCCAGAGATTCTGATAGCCGAAATTGACCTGAACACCCAATTCGTCGTCATAATTCTGATTGTCGGGACGATGCGACATCACCCCTTTTGCGGCATCGTAGTCGTAACCGCCGACTATGGGATTAAACACCCTTCCGTAGCGAAGCCAGAAAGCCCACGTCATTCCTTTATTATTGTTATAGCGAATGAGTGCACGGTTGAAAAACCAGTTTGACGGGCGCAAATTCGGATTACCGCTGTAATTGATGCGGTCGTTGACAGGGGTCGAAACAGGCGACAAGTCAGACAAAGAGGGGATATTTGGCTGATAAGTGAGCAGATAGTTCAAGCTCCAGCCCTTTCCCATCGGATAAAGCACGTTGACAACCGTATTGTTGGTCAGATGCGTCTTGTGCATCGTGTTGTTTTCCGTGTCAAACACTTTCAGTCCCGTACCGAGGCTATACGACACTTTTTTGATTTTGCCGCGAAGTTCGCCGTAGACGTAAGTATTGTGACTTGTCTGAAGCGCGGTTTGCCCGTCGACATAGTCATTTTCCGAACGGTTGAACGAATGCTGCACACCGAAACGCGTCACAATGCGCTTGAACTCCTTGTTCCAGACCGCCTCCCCGTTGGCAAACCAGCCCTGATGGTCGGTGGCGTTCCGGATAAGCAGATCCGAACCGTCTCCATAGACATATCGGAGCGGACGTTCATAATGATAATCGCTGTAGCCGCCGGCCGCGCTCAGCTCGATGGTCTGACGATGGCGCATGCGCTTGGTAAAGAACAAGTCGAGCGACGGCGTGGCGCCATTGGATTTGCCGTTGATTACTTGTTCGAAATCGTAAGGAGTTCCCTTCCACGGACGCTCCGTAATGCGGTTGTAGTTGTCGTTTTGCGAGTCAGAGAAATTCCCTGACGCACGCACGCTGAACAATGTGTTGATTTCCGGAGCGAAGTTGTATTCAAGACTCACGCCATGGCTTTGGCTGTAGATTTTTTTCGTAAAGCCCTCCTGCTCGCGGCCAATTGTCCCGTCGGGCAGCACATAGCTTTCCGATTCGAAACTGCGCCCCTTGGCATAATCGTGCCAGCCACCGAAATACGACAATGTAAATTCCGATTTCTTATAGTTATAGGTTGCCTGCAACCCCCCGTTGATTCGCTTTGTGGTCAAAGAGCTGTTTGCCTGCAAATTGACGCTCCCGCCCTGCGGACGCTCCCGAAGCACCACGTTGATGACACCCGAATAGCCCTTGTCAATGTAGCGGATGCCGGGATTATTGGAATACTCTATACGAAGTATGTCCTTCGGATTCAGGTTAAGAATGCGGCTCAACGGCTGTTCGCGGCCGTTAATCTGATAGACCGGATTGCGGTCCTCCACCTTGATGGAGCGCAGAATCGGGTCGGTACGCAGCCCCGGCAGATCAAGCTGGGAAAAGAGGTCGATGGTCTGTGCCGAACGGTCGAGTTGCCCGGCACTGGGGAGCACCACATATTTGTCGATTTTTTCAATAATTCCCGAACCATAGACAGTCACCTCGTCAAGTTGCACCGACGATTCCGTCAAAAAGACGTAGCCGAGATCTATTTTCTCCCCCTCACCAATGACAGCTACAGCCGCAGGTTCGTAGCCAAGCATCGTGACGCGCACAAGCCGCCGGCCACCACCTGCCGTCTTGAAGGAGAACACGCCGTTAGGAGCGGTCTGTGTCTGTGCAACAACAGCCGTGTCGTTTTCAATCAAAGCGACGACAGCGCCCGGGACTGGATCGGAGGTAGACTGCTCGACAACCTTGCCCGTCACAAAAGACTGGGCCGACAGTGCCGTCGCAAACAGGACGAACGCTGACAAAAGAATCATTCTAAGTTTCATGGTTTTCATTTTTCTTCTGTTATCAAATTCATTTCTATTCATATTTCAAACTCTCTACAGGGTTGGCTTTTGCCACGCGCAAGCACTGCACCACGACAGTAATCATGGTCACCAGCGACAAAACGACAAAGGAAACGACATAGACGCCCCACCCGATTTCAGCCTTATGCGGCAGATAGGCAAGCAGATAGTCGGACGCATAGACAGAAAGCGGCAGCGACAGCAAAAAGCTGACAACGGATATTGCCAGATATTTTTTGACAAACATCCCGACAATATGGTTCGTGGTCGAACCGAACACCTTTCGAACGGCGATTTCTCGACGACGATACTCACTGTCGAATACGACCAGTCCGAACACGCCCACAACGCAAATCAGCACCGCGACAAACGAAACCGCCGAAACGCGCCTCACCTGCCGCTGTTCGTTGTCGTAAGCCTGCTCCAACCGCTCGTCGTAGAATTTCACATCAAGAGGATATTCCGGCTCATAACGCTTCACGACCTTTCTCACCGCATCCATCACCGCAAACATGTCGGAATTGGCGGCGACACGCACAAAACCGTAGTTCGGTATGTCCCACTGACCTTTGGCTATGACAAACGCCATGGGTTTCGCGCAAAGCCAATTCATCGAAAGATACTGCACGTCGCCGACAATTCCCGCGACTTCGCCAAAAGGCAACTGACTGCCGGGTCTGATGAATTCAGGCCATCTCTTCTGTGCGGCACGGCTGAACACCATCGCCGTCGAGTCGCCGTCGAGGAAATCGCGACCTTCCTCTATTCTGATTCCCACCGTCTTCAAAAAATCCTTTGACACCGGAAAAGCGTCGATCTGCGCATTCTCCTCGTCGCCCAGCGGACGTGTCCAACCCATGATGTTGCTTCCGGCGCCAAGCAGGAAGCAGCTATAGGAACAAGCCTCAACACCCGGTATCCGATCGATTTCGGCCATCGCCCCGTCGATTTTATCCGACAGACCTTTTTTGATGTCGAACGTAATGAGACGGTCACGGTCGAAGCCATAATCGGCTTTCATCATATAGTCACGCTGCTTCCAGAATGTCAGCGACAACACAATCAGCACAAACGAAGCAAAATACTGAAACCCAATCAGCAGATTGCGCATTGCCACACCCTTTCGAGTCAGACCGAAATTTCCTTTCAACGCTACCGACGGCGAGACGCGGGTCATGAACCACGCAGGATAGACGCCGGCCACCAGACCGACAACCAAAGCGACAGCCAATGACAGCACCAAAACCGGCCAATAGGCCACCAAGTCAATGCCGGCCTCAGTGAGCGACGCCAGTGGTGTCCCCGACAGCACGGCAAGCAGCCCGACAGCCAAGACAAAAGCCACAACCGCAATCGCCACGGCCTCCATGGTCAGCATCCGCACCAACGCAAAGCGCGTGGCGCCAAACACCTTGTGCGTGTTGATGCTCCGCAAGCGCAACGGTGCAAGCGCAACGGCGAAATTCGTAAAATTGATGCCGGCAATGACCAGCACAATCAGAGCCATCGCTATGCGCAGGAGTTCTTGCCGGCTGTCGACCGAAGGCATCAGATGAGTTTCATGTCCATAGCGGGCATCGGCTATGGGTATGAGATTATAGGTCTTCTTCCGCCATGTGTTGTAGAGCCGGGCGCTGTTGGCGGCAAAGGCGTCGAGGTCGGCAACAATCTGTTTTCCCGCCTCCGGGTTGTCAAGCTTCACGAGCGACAGGAAATTCCAAGTACGGCTGTCATGAATCCAACGCTCGACATCGACATCCATATAGACATTGTTGCCGGCCATGCAGTTTTCCGGAAAGTCACGATAGACACCTCCAACCACGAGCGTCCCGGTCTCTTCAACCGCTTCCCCGACCACGTCAATACGTCCGAAATATTTACGGGCAAAGCTCTCCGGAACGAATACCTTGTTTTTCCCATACAGGTCTTGAATACGCCCTGCAAGCATTTCGCAGCCCACCATTTTCAGATAGCTCGTATCGTCGAAATAGTTTCCTCGGATTTTGGACACCGAATTCTTCACAAAAGGGTTTATAAACGACACCTCCCCGATACCCGCCGACGCATTGCGCAGACGTGCGAATTCCGGGCCCCACGACATGTCATTTCCGACTCCGTCGGTCGAGTAATGCACCAGATAAAGCCGGTCGATGTCCGGGATAGAGGAATTGTAGGTACGGTCGTAGTACACCTGCATCAGCAACACGACAAACACGGAGAACGCCACCGTCAGTCCCACCACATTGAGCATGGTAGAAAGGAAGAACCGCCGAAACAAAAGCCTCAAATTTTTAATCATCATATTCTGTCTACAAAAATAATTCTATTCATATTTCAAACTGTCAACCGGATTAGCCTTTGCAGCGCGCCTGCACTGCACGACAACCGTAGCAATCGTGACTGCGCCGAGAACGGCAATAGCCGCAAAAAAGAGCCACCTGCAGAACGGAACCTGATAAGCGAAGTTTTCAAGCCAGCGGCCGACCGCATAGACAGCCACAGGCACAGCCAAGACAAATGCCGCCAACAGGATGACCAAATA
>USOC01000001.1 GCA_900556245.1 uncultured Prevotellaceae bacterium | reverse complement strand
AAGCCGACAGCATCACCATCACCCACGATGCCAAGAATCGCAGGGGATTTGCCTTGGGAGCTGTCCTTGCTGCCGAATATACCGCCAAGCACGAAGGTGCTTTGGGAATGAGTGACTTGTTTCCATTTTTAAAAGACTAAGACATCATGAGAAAAGCAACACGCACCCAATGGATTAAATTCAGTATAGTCACCCTGCTCTACCCTGCCTTTCTGGTTTGGGTAAAAAGCTGGCTGGGGCTGATTGTACTACCTTTCATTTTTGACATCTACATCAGTAAGAAGATACCCTGGGGATTCTGGAAGAAATCGGAGAATCCTGCCGTACGCAGCATCATGAGTTGGGTGGATGCCATCGTATTTGCGCTGGTAGCCGTCTACTTCGTAAATATCTATGTGTTCCAGAATTATCAGTTACGTCAGCAAGATGAGTTATGGTCCGCGCGTACCGAATACGCCGCTTTCCATGCCGCTGGCACAACATACACTGCCGGTATTCAACACCAAATCGTACATCGAATGGCCCCAATGGAAATATAAACGTGTACCGGGCTTCGGCAAAGTGAAACTGAACGACATTGTGGTGTTCAACTTCCCGGCAGGCGACACGGTAGCCACCAACTTCCAGCAGACAGATTTCTATACCCTTGCTTACGAAGAAGGAAAACGCGTGTATCCCAACAAAGTGAATATGGACAGTCTGACACGCAAACAGCAACGAACCGTCTATGATTTGTACTACAATGCCGGACGTAACCTCATCCGTTCCAATCCGAGAATGTACGGTGACATTGTCATACGCCCCGTTGACCGTCGTGAAAACTATGTAAAACGTTGCGTAGGCCTGCCCGGCGATACGTTGCAAATCAAGAAAGGACAGGTATACATCGACGGTAAAGCCATCGAGAACCCTACAGCAATGCAGTTCAACTACTTTGTACAAACAACGGGGCCCTATATCACCGATGATATGTTCCGTGAACTGGGCATCAGCAAAGAGGACCAGACACTGATGACCGACGGTCTGGGCTGGGAAGAGAATCTGATTGAAATGGGATTGGACCGCCGGGATGCCCAAGGTAGGCTGGCACCGGTCTATCATCTTCCGCTCACCAAAAAGATGTACGAGACCCTTTCGGGCAACAAGAAACTCATCAGTAATATTATCATTGAACCGGGAGAATTCTCGGGACAGATGTATCCGCTGAACCTTTACACTAAATGGGACCGCAACAACTACGGCCCGATATGGATTCCTGCCAAAGGCGCCACCATCAAGCTGACCGAGGATAACCTGCCCATCTACGAACGCTGCATCGTTGCCTATGAAGGCAACAAACTGGAAGTCAAGGAAGACGGCATCTACATCAACGGTGAAAAGACCGACTCCTATACTTTCAATATGGACTACTACTGGATGATGGGCGACAACCGCGACAATTCGCTCGATTCCCGCTATTGGGGCTTTGTGCCGGAAGATCATGTGGTAGGCACGCCGATGTTTGTCATCATTTCGTTTGACGAGGACAAAGGTTTTCTGGACGGAATCCGCTGGAGTCGGATTTTCAAGGATGCCAATCCGGATAAGTAGAATGGAGGCATTGTTCAGTCTCAGATATGCAGGCAGCGTAGGATATTACGCTGCCATGCTTCGTTTCAGGAGTGTCGGCATCGATTGTACGGAACGCTACGACAAGCGGCGCAAGCAGTTGAATCGAATGGATATTGTAGGGACAAACGGATTGCAGTCGTTGTCCGTTCCGTTGAGTCATCCCAACCGCATGATGCCGGTGGCCGACATTGTTCTGTCGGAGCATGGCAACTGGCGTCACAACCATTGGGGTGCATTGTATTCCGCTTACGGAAGAACGCCGTTTTTCGATTATTTTGCCGACGATTTGAAGTCTGTCTATTTTGATTCGTCTGTCACGACCCTTGGGATGCTGAATTTGGCAATTCATGATGCAGTGGTTGATTTTCTCGGTCTTCCTTTGGTGTCGGTCGCCGTTGGGTGTGAAATTGCGGAAGAGAGCGAAGAAATAGCCGACTGTCGCGACGGAATTCTGACAGAATTGCCAAAAGTCGGCGAATACTATCAAATATGGAAAGACCGTCACGGTTTTCAACCGTCGCTAAGTATTCTTGACTTGCTTTTTAACGTAGGCAGGGAGGCCGTGTTCTATCTTCGGCAGGATTAGAAAGTGGTTGCCCAGTTGGCGCGGTCGAGATTACGATAGCCGATGGCTTCCATAATGTGGTGCATTTCGACGCGTTCGGTGCCTTCAAGGTCGGCTATGGTGCGGGCGACGCGCAGAATGCGGTCATAGGCACGAGCTGACATGTTGAGGCGTTCCATTGCTTCTTTCAGTTTTTCGAGCCCTGCTTTGTCCGGTTGTGCGTATTGATGGATAAGCCTGGTAGTCATCTGAGCGTTGCAGTGTATTCCTTTGCAGTCTTTAAAGCGTCTTGTCTGTATTTCGCGGGCTTTGACCACACGTTGGCGAATGATTGCGCTGCTTTCTGCCGGCGCAGTCGAGGATATGTCGTCGAATTCCACAGGCGCCACTTCAATTTGCAGGTCGATGCGGTCGAGCAGCGGTCCGGAAATGCGGTTGAGGTATCGTTGGACGCTTCCCGGAGGGCAGATGCACTTTTTCTTGGGATGGTTGTGGTAACCGCACGGGCATGGGTTCATAGATGCCACGAGCATGAATCCGGCAGGATAGTCGACTGAATATTTGGCGCGGGAAATGGTGATGTGTCTATCTTCCAGCGGTTGGCGCATCACTTCCAACACCTGACGGCTGAATTCCGGAAATTCATCAAGAAACAAGATGCCGTTGTGGGCAAGACTGATTTCTCCCGGCATCGGATATGAACCGCCTCCGACGAGCGCTACCGGCGAAATCGTGTGGTGTGGGGCGCGGAACGGGCGTTGCGTCATCAGAGTGGTCGACGTGTCGAGCTTTCCCGCAACAGAGTGGATTTTTGTTGTTTCAAGCGCTTCCTGCAGGGTAAGCGGCGGGAGTATTGACGGGAGTCTTTTGGCCATCATGGATTTTCCTGAACCGGGCGATCCGACAATCAGAATGTTGTGTCCGCCGGCACAAGCCACTTCAAAGGCCCGTTTGACGTTTTCCTGTCCTTTCACTTCCGAAAAGTCGAAATCAAAATGGTTGGCTTGTTGTCGGAATACTTCCCGCGTGTCGATTTCCGTTGGGGTAAGTTCGTATGTATTGTTGAAAAATCCGATTACTTCCAAGATGTTGTCAGCACCGTATACTTTCAGTTTATTGACAACGGCAGCCTCCATGACGTTTGCTTTCGGGACGATAATTCCTTCCAGTTGGTCTTCCCTGGCTTTAATGTCCATCGGAAGTACTACTTTGAAGGGTTGCAGCGATCCGTCGAGCGACAGTTCTCCCATCAGCATAAACTGCCGCAGCCGGCTGTCGTCGACTTTTCCGTCGGCGGCAAGGATGCCGATGGCTAATGGCAAGTCATAGGCCGAACCTTCTTTTTTGATGTCGGCAGGCGACATATTGATGACTACCTTGCGACGCGGAAATTCAAGGCCGCAAATTTTGACAGCCGATAGGATTCGCTGGTAACTTTCTTTGACGGCGGTGTCCGGCAGACCTACGATACAAAATCCGAAACCGGTCTCAACGGAGACCTCAATCATTACGGGCAGAGCGTCGATGCCTTGTACGGCGGCGGCATTGATTTTTGTGAGCATGGTTTAGAAATAATTGATTCAGGGTGTTTATTTCTGAGATTTGTCGACAGCGGTTTCTACCGAAGAGCCTCTGTAGAGCGTTTTGCCAATCGAGTCTGTCACGATGAAATAGGGTGTTCCTTTTATTTCGAGGTTAAGGATTGTGCGGTCAACCGGTCCGGCAATGGCTTTGAAGTGTCGCCAGCCGGTGGAGTCATTTTCGACGGTAGAGCGCCAAGTCAGCGTGTCTGAGTCGATGCAGATGTCTATGACTTGCGTTTTTTTCAGCTTTTTCAGTTGTTCAACCGTTTTTTTTCTGTCGGGGTCGCTCTTTCTCCAAAAATAAGCCAAATTGCTTTTTATCGCGTTCAGCCAGACTATATCGTGCGAGTCTTTATCGTTTCTAAGAGTTGCATTGGTCAGTCGCTTTTTAGATATGTCTTTGAAGTTGAATGCATTGCTGTACAATGATGTGAGTTGTTCCGGCTTGGCATCCTCCGCTATCGATTGCAGCAGTTTTTTCGCTTCCGGGGAAGTTATGTCAGAATAGTCGCAAGTCAGCAAAAGGGTGCTGACAACGTTATCCGGATTCTTCTTGACAAACCTGGCGATTTCCCGGTCGATTTTGTCATAGTCGGCAGCTTTGAAATCATTGGCATGGTCGTTGATGAATTGATTCCATTGTATATTGATGTCCGAGCCTTCTATTTTGAGGTTGTACAGGTCGTTCATTGAGCCAGACAGATGGATTTCATCACCGTTTTTAGCCGCTATGTGAGCGATTCTGTGCCTTTGGGAAGAGAAGAGGTAGACGACGGTTATCTTGTCGGAGTTCCCTTCAAACCGGAATGAACCGTTGACAGCCGGCACCCACATCGAAACAATCGAGGCGCCGGTCAGATAGACAGCCTGCAAGTTTTGTGTCCCGGTATCTGAAAATTGCCCTTCAATCGAAAAGCGACTGTCGGAGCATGCGGTGGACAGCAGCACAATTGAAACAAGAAGCGTAGAGAGGATATTTTTCATTGTCTTTGAATTTCTTTGGAATTAATACAAAAGTACATTTTTACCACAAAAAGAGCAAATTATAGAATTATTAATGGTCAGCAGTCAGACCGGCATTTCAAAAATTCACTAATTTTGCAACGCTATGAGGCGTATATTGCTATTCACGATGAGTCTGTTGCTGTCGCTCTCTGTCTTTTCGCAGATAGTCGACACGAATAATGCCGATTCGTTCAATGCCGACAGTATCCGTAGGCAGTTGGACAACGGTCCGTATTTTACACTCTATAAAGACAATTATTTCATCGCAGGCACTTCTATTGGGCCGAAGCCATCGTCGACCAATTCGGACGTGAAGTTTCAGGTCAGTATCGCCCAGCGTCTGACGAAAAGCACCCTGCCTTTTAACACCTACTTGTATCTTTTCTACACGCAGAAATGCATGTGGAACGTGTTTGAGAAGTCGATGCCTATGCACGATTTCAGTTTCAATCCTGGAATCGGCTTGGCAAAGCATCTGTTTGTCAGAAACCGGTATATCGGAAAGCTGACGTTTTTGTTGGAGCACGAGTCGAACGGACGCGATGGTATTGAGTCGAGAAGCTGGAACAAGATATCCCTTGCCTGCAACATTTTCATCGATCCCAATTTCATGGTTCATGGGAAAGTATGGATTCCGATTATTGACGGTGAAAACAATAAAGACATTCTGGACTACGGAGGAATCTATCAGACAGGCGTGACGCTGACTTCGCCCAACAAGCGTTTTGGTTTTGCGTTGACGTTGGTGAAGCGGCGTGGCTGGAATCTTAGCTACAACTCCATTTGGGAGGTGAACTATCGTCTTTTCAAGAAAGAAAACCAATTTCTTTTTCTGCAATATTATAACGGTTACGGAGAAAATCTTCTCGACTACAATCAATTTCATTCCCGGCTTCGTATCGGTATCGTCATCAAACCTTCTCTTTTCAGCGAATTTTAGGTCGGATTAGAGGAATTTGTCGGTGACGGGAGACGGTTGTCCGACATCTCATAATTTATTCGTAATTTTGCAGGCGAAATGCAAACTGTTATATGGCGGAAAAAAAATATGTCTGTGTCTATTGTGCATCGAGCAAGGAAGTCGGCTGCATCTATTTTGATGCAGCAGAGCGGTTGGCTGCGTTGCTCGCTGGGTCAGGATACGGTTTAGTGTGTGGTGGAGGAAACGAAGGACTGATGAACAGCGTTGCCGACAGTGCGCTTGCGGCAGGCGGTGAAGTTGTTGGCATTATTCCGGCGTTTATGAAAGAAAAAGGTTGGATGCACCGCGGATTGACGCAGAGCATTGTCACCCCCGATATCCATACGCGCAAGCGGCAAATGGCTTCGCTCAGTGATGCGGTCGTTGCATTGCCCGGCGGGTGCGGAACAATGGAAGAACTGCTTGAAATCATCACATGGAAGCAGTTGAGGCTTTACGACGGACTTATTGTTGTCTTGAATGTAGGTGGATTTTACAATCCGTTGCTTGAAATGCTCCATCGTGCTGTCGACCAGCATTTCATGAAATCATCACATCGCTCTTTGTGGCAAGTGGCTGATACGCCGGAGCAGGCAATCAATCTGATAGCCACGTTTCGTCCCGAGCGTGTAGAACCCAAAAGACCATAGGCGATGCGTGACAGTCTGACCACAACATCAGCCATTCGTCCGACTACGGTCAAGCATTTCTACAAGCCGTCGTTTCCTGACGGTCTGACAGATGATGTTCCGGCCGGAGGCCAAACATTACGGCCTCTTGACTCTTATGCTATGGTCGAGGACCGGGGAGGATGTGATCCTCAGGCCTACACGCAGTCACCGGCTCGTACATCAACTGTAGTGATATTGCTGATTGTGTCGTTTCTGCTTACTTCCTATTGTTATCGTAAGGGTGCAAATTATTTTTCCCGTTTGTTCAAGGGACTGTGGTCGGTGAAGCGAACCGAAAATCATCTTGACGAGCATACTGCCAACGAGCTGTTGCTGCAGATATCGCTCATCTCCATAACTATTATCATGGAGGGAATCGTCATTTATTCGGCCATGAGGGCTTATTTCCCGGCACTGTTCTCTTCAGACATTTCCGGAGAACTGCTTTTGTCAATCGGGTTGGCCGGTGGATTCTATCTGCTGCAGCTGTTCTCCGTGTGGCTGACAGGCTATATTTTTGCAGAAAAAGACTCTTTGCGGTTATGGATGCAGGGTTACAATGCTTCGCAAGTAATCATGGGACTTGTTTTGGCACCGGTGGCATTGACATTGCTTTTCGTACCGGAGCATGTCAACGCAATGGTCGTGCTTGCTATCTCGCTGTATATCATATCTCGAACAGCTTATTTGGTAAAAGGGTTTAGAATTTTTTATAGAAATATATTTCAGTGCTTCTATTTTATTTTGCACCTTTGCGCACTGGAATTTACCCCTTTGATACTTTTATATAGGATTATCCTGTGTATTTACGAATAAAATTTATAATAAGATGAAAATCAATAAAATATTAGTGTCTCAGCCAAAGCCCTCTTCTGATAAATCACCTTACTTCAGCATAGCGGAAAAATATGGCGTGACAATCGTTTTTCGTCCATTTATAAAGGTCGTGGGATTAACCTCCAAGGAATTCAGACAGCAAAAAATATCACTTCCCGAACATACAGCCGTTATTTTCACAGCAAAATCAGCCATCGATCATTTCTTCAGAATTGCGGAGGAAATGCGTTTTGCCGTACCTGAGACGATGAAGTATTTCTGTACGACAGAATCGATTGCCTTGTATCTTCAGAAATATACGGTCTATCGCAAGCGCAAGATATTCTTTGGCAAGTCGGGAAAACTCGACGATTTGTTGCCAACGATTCAGAAGCACAACACCGAGAAATACCTTTATGTCGTCTCTGAAGTTCAAAAAAGTGACGACAGCGTTTTGGACAAAGCCGGAATCGACTACACACGTGCGGTCATGTACACGACGGTGAGCAATGACTTTCAGGAAGGAGAAGATTTCGACTATGATATGCTATTGTTTTTCAGTCCTTCAGGTATTAAAGCACTTGAAAAAAACTTCCCGGATTGGGAACAGGGTGACGTGAAAATCGGTTGTTTTGGAGCATCAACCGCCAAAGCGATTGTAGACGAAGGTTTCCGTCTCGATCTTGAGGCTCCTACAGCAGAGGCTCCCTCTATGACGGCAGCGCTCGATGCTTATCTGAAAACACAGCTTAAGAAGAAATAAAACAGTCAAACAGCGGTTGCATGCAGATGTATGCAACTTTCGCCTATGCCGGAATTCAGCCTATATAAGTCGGAAAAATTATGCAGTCAGACGGCAGTCAGCCGTCTATTTGCGGGCGGACTTTCGGCAAAGTCCTATCCATTACGAGCCGTATTTGCTGTCAGCCATCGTGCCGACGGCGCGCCGGCTCGTTTTCTTATCACTATTCCGAAGAAAAAAATCCGGAAGGCGGTCGACCGGGTGCAGATGCGGCGTCGCGTCAGGGAAGCTTATCGCCTGAACCGTCAATATCTCGTTCCTCTTTTGCGGGAGCGGGAGATAAAAGTCGACATCGCTTTCATCTATCTTTCGGAAGAAAAGAAAGACTATGCCGTGATTGAACAGAAGATGCAGTCTCTTCTGGCTCAGATAGCGGAAAAGACCGTCGTTGCTAATTCGACAACTGTATGATTGTCCGCTTTTTTGTCTGGCTGCTTGTCTTGCCGATTAAGTTTTATCGCTATTGCATATCGCCAATGTTTCCTCCTGCGTGCCGTTTTACGCCCACTTGCAGCGAATATGCCATCCAGGCGCTTCGCAAGCATGGGCCGCTCAAGGGGCTTTGGTTGGCAGTGAAGCGAATCTGTCGGTGCCATCCTTGGGGAGGCAGCGGATATGATCCTGTTCCATAGCTTATGAATCTGATAGATGCACATACTCATTCATCCGGTCGCCGCAACGCCGTCATTGCGGTCGGAGTCGGCGAATCCGTGCCCGAATCAGGATTGTCTTATGCCCTTGGCATTCATCCGTGGAAAACGGTTGGCGGCATATCCGCTATGTATGGGCCGTTGGAGTCGGAAGCTCGGAGGAAAGATGTAGTCATGATTGGAGAGACCGGTTTCGACCGTTTGCGAGGCGGCAATATGGAGATGCAGCGTGAAGTGTTCTTGGCGCATGTGCGTCTGTCGGAAAGTTTGCAAAAACCGCTTTTGCTCCATGTGGTGAAGTCGTTGGACGAGGTATTGGCTGTCAGAAAGTCGGAAAAACCGACGATGCCATGGATTTGGCACGGATTCCGCGGAAATCGGCAAGTGGCGGAGACGCTTGTGGGAAAAGGCTTCTATTTGTCGGTTGGAGAGCGTTTCAACGAAGAAGCGGTGCGGGTTATCCCTACAGAACGTCTCCTCTTGGAAACCGATGAGTCGCTGCTTTCCATCGAAGAAGTCGCCACTCGTGTGGCTGCGGTCAGGGGAATTGCGCCGGAAGAACTTCAGGCTTCGGCTTCGGCATTGTTGATGAGGTTGGTAAAACGCAGCTGAGGTCAGTGTCCTACCATGTTCTGACGTATGTGTTGTAGTGGTCAAAACTTGGATGGTCGGAAAGAAACAGGTGGTTGCGATCGACTTGATAGTAGCACATCATAGTCCCAATTGAGGGGTCGCGGAACGAGATATGAAGTTCTTCGCCATAGAGCGTATCCCAATAGAAATCATCTGTCCACAGGCGTCCGAATCGGTCGTAGTATGAGTAGGTACCGGTATGATCGGAATAGAACTGATAGTAGTCAGCTTCAAATTTAGTGACAGGATAACCGTCATTGTCCACCATTTCCCATTGTCCGACGAGGTCTTCGACATAGACGAATTCGCCGTCGCAAGAATTCAAAGCAAGCGTGGTGACAATCAATATAAGTATGGCTGTGAATTTTTGATGCAATAACTTTTTCATATCTTTCTTTTAAGGGTTAATAAATACCTGTCAGCAGAAATAACCGGTTGTAGTTTTCGCAAAATTACATATTTTTCTGTTAAATGCAATAATCTGAAAGTTTTCTGTCGGACTCGACCTCATTTTTCTTTCCAATGAAATTCGAAGAATTTTGGCTGTTGTTTTGGATTGTGTTATTTTTACGGCATCTTATTCAGTGGAAAGAAGGAAAACGAATATGTGGAGAAAAACAGTCAAAAAGATACATTTGTGGCTTGCCGTGCCTTTCGGGATAGTGATTGTCTGCTCATGTCTGACGGGAGCGGCGTTGGTCTTTGAAAAAGAAATTACGGAATGGAGCTACCATGATTTCTATTATGTGGAGAACAAGGGAAGCGAGCGAGTCAAAGTGTCGGAAGTGCTTGAAAAAGTAGAGGCGACATTGACATCAGAGAAGAGAATCCGTCGTCTGATAATATCGTCCGACCCCAGTCGGACATGGCAGGTGGAACTCACGTCACCCGATCATTGGAAAATCTTTGTCAATCCTTATACCGGAGCCGTGGAAGGCAGTTGCGGTCGTCCGGCATTTTTCTCGGCAGTGAGGAAAATCCACAAGCGGCTTTCGGACCATCGGGGTGTCTCTGTCGGAAGTGTTGTGATAGGCATTTCGACGGCGGCATTTGTGCTTATTTTGGCAAGTGGACTTGTGTTGTGGTTTCCTCGTACGCGCAAGGGCTTGAAAACCAGGTTGAAGATTTCGTCCAAATTCGGACGTCGACGGTTTTTGCATGATTGGCATGTGGCGATGGGATTTTATGCTGTTTTGTTTTTGTTCGTGATGTCGGTAACCGGAGTTTACCGGGTAGGCGGTTTTTTTATTGATGAGTTTGAATCTGACCGCAACGGGAAAAGAATGTCGACCGGTGCTTCCCGAATGGTTGATGCCACTCCGCTTTCCGGTTTCGGAGCATGGGAGAAAGCTCTGTCGGCGTTGGTCGTTGGTGACACCTCGTGGCATGATATAGAAGTGTCGGAAGGAAAGGTGAAAAAAAATGGCGGTACTAATCCTGGAAAATACTTATTTGATGGAAAAACAGGAGAATTGACAGGATTCATGGGCGTTTCGTTGTCCGAGAAAATGCAGGAGCTTCACGAGGGTACCTGGGGAGGTACGGTCACTCGGATATTGGCGCTGATTGCCGCTCTGATAGGAGCGACTCTGCCCTTCTCCGGCTACTATCTTTGGATGCAACGTACGGGAGTGAACCGTCGCAAACCTGCGGTGCGTTGAGGATTTCACAAATTCTGCGTACATTTGCAGAAAAGATGAAGAAATATGGGCAAAACGTATGTTGTGTTTGAAGGGTTCCACCCGGGCATTTACGAGTCGTGGGACGAGTGCAAGCTGGAGACCGACGGCTATTCCGGCGCGCGTTTCAAGGCATTCTCCAGTCGAACGGAAGCTATCATCGCCTATCGCAACAAGGAGAAAGACGCCCCTATGGTGCTTCAAAACATTGCCCGCCATCTGAAAGAGTCGCAAGAAAGTGAGCCTGTTCCGTCTGTGCCGGTCAATCCGAAAGTCTATCCTCCGGAAGTGATTCTCGACAGTATTGCCGTCGATGCAGGGTGTAGGGGAAATCCAGGCATTATGGAGTATCGTGGAGTTTTTGTACGTACGGGGCAGGAAATCTTCCGGGTCGGTCCGTATGATGACGGAACGAACAATATCGGCGAGTTTCTGGCGATTGTCCATGGCTTGGCGTTGCTGAAGCAGAAGGGCAGCAACCTGCCGATATACAGCGACAGCAAAGTTGCTCAGAAATGGGTGCGTGACGGACGGTGCAACACGAAAATCACAGATACCGGGCGCAACTCCCAATTGCTTCAGCTGGTGCGTCGGGCTGAAGCGTGGCTTGCCGGCAACACCTATCAGAACGCTATCCTTAAATGGCAGACGGAGAACTGGGGTGAGATTCCCGCCGATTTCGGCAGAAAATGAGCCTTGCCAGGATTCAGGCTTCTTTTTTCAGAGAGGTCTGACTGCGCGGATTATTTCTCGTTTCCCTCCGGGTGGTCCGGGCAGTCGTTCGACGCTGAATCCTACCGCTTGCAAACGCCGGCGTATCATTCCTTTCGCACAATAGGTGGTCAGTATGCCACCCGGTGTCATAAGCGAAAAGATGCGTCTGAATATTTCTTCCGACCACATTTCAGGTTGTTTTTCCGGAGCAAAGGCATCGAAATAGACCACATCGAGAGCATCCGGCAGGAAGCAATGTCTGTCGGTGAAGTCTGCAAGTATTTTGTGGATTGTAAAGTCGGGTGTTATCTCTACGTCGATATCCCATGGCGCTTGGTGGAGTGATTTCATCAGCAAAGCTTCTTTCGGATCGGGAAGGTCGAAATAACCCGTCTGTTGCATGATGCCGGGGTCAAGTGGAAATCGCTCTACCGTGAAATATTCGATGCGACAGCTGCTGTCTAAAGCCGTCAGAAGGGCATTCAGTCCGGTTCCGAAACCAATTTCGAGCAGTCTTACCGATTTCTTGGATGTGTGGTGAAGGCCACAGTCGATGAATACGTGCATCGACTCCGTCAGAGCGCCTTTTACCGAGTGGTAGTGTTCATCGAGCAACGGCAGATAGATCGTATTCGATCCGTCTGCCGTTTTTTCGACAGTCCGTTGTGTCGTCTGGAGATGGTCCATCTGCTATTTGATCACACGCCGGCGTTTGGCGTCCTCGATGTCGCGCCAGACGTAGAGCTTGTCGCTTGGGCGTATTCTTTCGTTTACCTTGATTGAGAATCGTTCGCCTCTGACGGTCTTTTCGACGGGTTTCAAATCGACGCGAATCTCTTCCACTTTTGTGATGACAGCGCCGGTAGTCGGACCGGAGATGACAATTTCGTCGCCTACGGCAAGTTCGTCATTTTCCATTTGAAATTCAGCCACCCGGATATTGGAAAAATATCGGATTCCCTTGGCGGCATACACTTTGACGCGAGTAGCCGAAGAGCCGTACTTCGAGGTCCATTCGCCAAGTCGCTGACCGAGATAATATCCGTTCCAGAAACCGCGGTTGAATACCTTTTTGAGTCGTTCGTCCCATGCCGCTACTTTATCTTCCGAGAATGAGCCGTCGAGGTATGCGCAGATAGCTTCGTTATAGCAGGAAACGACTGTGCGTACATATTCGGCGCTTCTTGCACGTCCCTCGATTTTGAAGACTCTGACACCGGCATCAATCATCTTGTTCATGAAGTGGATGGTCTTCAGATCCTTCGGCGACATAATGTATTTGTTTTCGATGGCAAGCTGTTCGCCTGTTTCACGGTCGGTCACCTCGTAGCCGCGACGGCAAATCTGCGTGCATGCGCCGCGGTTGGCCGACGAGTTCATTTCATGCAGACTCAGGTAGCACTTTCCGGAAACGGCCATGCAGAGCGCGCCGTGGCAGAACATCTCGATGCGAATCTGCTCTCCGTGTGGTCCGCGGATATTGTCCTTGACAATGTTGTCGTAGATTCCCGCCACTTGCGTCAGATTGAGTTCGCGCGCAAGTACCACCACATCGGCATACTGTGCATAGAAGCGGACAGCTTCCGTGTTCGACACGTTCACTTGGGTGGAGATGTGCACTTCCACGCCGATGCTTCGGGCATAGAGAATCGTCGCCATGTCTGAGGCGATAATGGCGGAAATCTGCGCTTCTTTTGCGGCTTCTACGATGGTATGCATCAGTTCGATGTCTTCGTCGTAGACTACCGTGTTGACGGTCAGATAGCTTTTCAATCCGTTTTCGGCACATACTTCGGCAATACGGCGCAGGTCGTCGGTGGTGAAGTTGTTCGACGATTTGGCACGCATATTCAGCCCTTCGATACCGAAATAGATGGCATCGGCGCCTCCTTGTATGGCAGCGTAGAGCGACTCGTAAGAGCCTACGGGCGCCATTATTTCAAAGTCTTTTCTTTCCATATTTTACATTTAGTATGCAAAGATAGTGAAAGTTGGGTGGAGAAACTTGACTTCATCCAAAATTTATCTCGAACCGCCTCTGTATTTAAGTAAGAGGGCGAAGAGGAGAAGCTAAGTGCCTGTTTGCAAAAATATGGTGTTTAATCTCCTTGTTACCCTTGCGTTTAGTCGCTTGAACGTTTTGGCAAAATATTTGCCCTGCTTAATATTAAATTGATTTTGCACTGCGAGTTTTAGGGATGTATGGACCGTTGGTTATTGGCGAAGGAAGAGTGTTTTCGGATGGTCGGAAGGGATGCGGACATAGCCGGCCGTCCAAAGTCCGGTGGCAGGCGACTCGAAGTGGATGTGAAATCGTCCGCGGAGTGTTTCTGCCGGGTGGTAATGTACATCGGCAAGAACTTGGTTTGGACCGGCTGAGGGGTCGGAGCAAGCAGGCTTTTCTGTGATTTTAATGTCTTTTCCTTCGATGGATATTGAGCAGTTCAGGGTATGTCCGTCGGGCAAGACAACGTTACGGTGCGCCAAATGAAGGCGCCCGTAACTGTCGCTTGCTATTTCCAATGATTCTTCGCCCAATGTGCCGGGAGGCTGCAGGTCGCCATGGCAAAAAGACGTTGTAGCCGGTCCTTTTTCTGACGGTCGCACGAGCAGTGCGATGATGGCGGCCATCACGGCAAAGGCGATGGCATAGAATTCAAGGGTGTTGACAAACAGCAGTGGCATGCAGTTGTCAGTTGTGTGCCGCAGTCTGCACGATTTCGCACAAAGTGGGATGCGTGTGAATCACTTGTTTCAGCACGTCGAGCTTGGCTCCGGCTGTCATCAGTGCGCACACTTCCTGCACGAGGTCGGAGGCGTGTGGTCCGTAGATGTGGCATCCGAGGATTGAATCGTCGCTGCCTGTGAGCAGTTTGCAATAGCCTTCCGTTTCGCCGAGGCACACCGCCTTGCCGACGGCGCGGAAGAATGCTTTTTTTGCCGTGTAGGTAATTCCCTGTGTTTTGCAGTCGTCTTCGGTCAGCCCGACAGTCGCTACTTCCGGTGATGTGAATACGGCAGCCGGCATCACGTCGAGGCGCAACTTGTCGTCGATGCCTTGTATGCAGTTCAGTGCGCGGATGCCTTGGAAGGTAGCTGCGTGTGCGAGCATCATCAGCCCGTTGACGTCACCGATGGCATATACATGCGACACGTTGGTGCGCATCGAGGAGTCGACTGTGATTCCCCGTCGTTCGACAGCCACTCCGATATCCTCCAGGTTGAGTGATGTCGTGTTCGCCCGCCGTCCTAAGGCCATCAGGACGATGTCGGCTTCAACATTTTGGGTTTTGCCTTTCTTTTCATAGGTGACACTCAAGGAATCTCCGGTTTGGGAGATTCCGGATACGGCCGCCTGAGTTTCAATGGCGATGCCTTTCTTGCCCATGCTTTGGCGCAGACGCTTGGCCATGTCCGAATCGAAATGCGGGAGCACTTCTTTGGCATATTCCAATACGGTCACTTCGCTGCCGAAGGCTTTGAAGACTGATGCAAACTCCAGTCCGATGACTCCACCTCCGACGATGCACAGCCGATTGGGAACTGTCTCCATCGACAGGATTTCGCGCGAGGTAATTACGCCCGGCAGATCTGTACCAGGAATGGGGAGCGATGCCGAAACCGAACCGGTGGCGATGATGACATCATCAGCGGTATAGGTTTCATCTGCGACAGTGACAGTCAGCGGGCCGACAAAGCGCGCTTTGCCTTTGACGAGGTGGATTTTCGGGTTTGTGAGCAACGTTTCGATGCCCGTCTTCAGTTGTGCCACAACCGCGTCTTTGCGCTCTTTCGCAGTCTTGAAATCAAATGTGGCGGGAGTGGTCCGGACGCCGAATTCAGCGGCAGAAGCCACTTCGCCGAGCAACGCCGCACTGCGGCAGTAGGCTTTTGTCGGGATACAGCCTTCGTTGAGGCATGTACCGCCGATTTCGCCGGCTTCGATAAGCGTCACTTCCATTCCGCGGCGGGCGGCCGACAGGGCGGTCTCGTAACCGCCCGGTCCCGCACCGATAATTATCAGTTGTGTGTGCATGTCAGTTCTGCATAAGTGAGTATCGGATGTTTTGCCGCAGTGGTTTCGTCGAGTCTTCTGACTGGAGTGGAGCGGGGCGCTTCGCGCAACAGTTCAGGTGTCTCAGCTGCTTCTTTGGCAATTTTCCGCATGACTTCAATAAATCCGTCGATAGTCTCCTTCGACTCCGTCTCAGTGGGCTCAATCATAATGGCTTGATGGAACAGGAGCGGGAAATAGATGGTCGGCGCATGGAATCCGTAGTCGAGAAGGCGTTTCGCTACGTCGAGGGTCGTGATGTCGGTCGACTTGTCGGCCAGTCCGTCGAAGACAAATTCATGCTTGCAGACTGTCGGAATCGGAAGACGGTAGCAATCCTTGAGCGACTCCTTGATATAGTTGGCGTTGAGCGTTGCCAATGGTCCTGCCATCCGGATGTTCTGTCGTCCGAGAGTCAGGATGTAGGCGAATGCCCTGACGAGTACGGCGAAGTTGCCCATAAATCCGGAGATACGTCCGGCAGCCTGCTCCGTACCTGTCGTGAAATAGTGTCCGTCGTCGCCGCGGCATACCTTTGGGTCTGGCAGACAGTCAGCCAAATGAGCCGCCACGCCAACCGGGCCGGCACCCGGTCCGCCGCCGCCGTGAGGCGTGGAGAACGTCTTGTGCAGGATCAGGTGCAGAATATCGAAACCCATGTCGCCCGGACGCACTTTCCCCAACAGCGGGTTGAAGTTGGCGCCATCGTAGTAAAGCAGGCCTCCGCATTCGTGCACGAGATTTGCTATTTCCGTAATCTCAGTTTCAAAGAGACCGAGCGTGTTGGGGTTGGTCATCATGATTCCGGCCACGGTGTCGTCGAGTAGCGGGCGGAGCGAATCGATGTCGATTGTTCCGTCGGCTTTCGATTTCACTTCCACCACTTGCAGTCCGCAGACGGCCGCACTGGCGGGGTTTGTGCCGTGTGCGCTGTCGGGGACAATGACTTTCGTGCGTTGGGTGTCGCCCCGCAGTTCGTGGTAGCGTCTCATCACCATCAGCCCTGTGAGCTCGCCGTGAGCTCCGGCAAAGGGATTGAGTGTGAATCTTGCCATTCCGGTGATTGCCGAGAGGGCATGGTCAAGCCGGTCGTATATTTCGAGGACGCCTTGCACGGTAGAGTCGGGTTGCAGCGGGTGTATGTCTTTCAGTCCGGGCATTGCCGCTATTTCCTCATTGATTTTCGGATTGTATTTCATCGTGCAGCTTCCCAGCGGATAGAATCCCGTGTCGACGCCGAAGTTCATGTTTGAGAGGTTTGTATAGTGGCGTACTACGTCGAGTTCGCTCACTTCCGGCAGGTTCGGCTGTTGTTCGCGGCGAAGCGATGCCGGCAGTTCTGCGGTTGTCGATTTCCAGGGATTGGTCGGCAACGAATAGCCGCAACGGCCGGGCTTCGACAACTCAAATATCAGTTTATCGTAGTATTTCATAGCTTCAGTTGAACCATACCGTCGATTTCTTCACGGGTGCGGCGTTCGGTCACGCAGAACGAGACGTAGCCTTCTTCCGTTTCGAGGGCGGCAAAATAGCCGGCATCGAGGAGAGCCTGCTGCAGCTTGCCGACAGGCAGGGTAGTTTTCATCACAAATTCCTTCAAGAAGGGCTTGTCGAATGCCGGTGAGAATTTTCCGGTAGCCACGAGGCGGTCGAACAGGTAGTGTGCGCCGCCATACGACTGCTCGTTGACTTCGCGCAAACCCTGTTTGCCCATCAGGGCAAGATAGATGGTGATGTAGAGCGCCATAAGCGACTGGTTCGAACAGATGTTGCTGTTTGCCTTCTCTCTGCGGATATGTTGTTCGCGAGCCTGAAGCGTGAGGACGAAAGCCCGCTTGCCGTCGGTGTCGACCGAGGCGCCGACAATACGTCCCGGCAGTTTGCGCACGTGCTCTTTGCGGCAGGCCAGGTAGCCTACATAGGGGCCTCCGTAGGAAAGCGGAATGCCTAAAGTCTGGGCATCGCCGCAGGTGACGTCGGATCCCCATTCGCCGGGCGTGCGAACGACCGCAAGCGCCGACGGGTCGGCATAGACCATCAGCAGCGCTTTTCGGGTATGGACAGCGTCGGCAAATCCGGTGAGGTCTTCGACAATGCCGAAGCGGTTGATGCTTGGGACGAGCACGCCTGCCACGTCGTCTGCCTCCAAGAGGCGTTGCAAATCGCTGAGGTCGGTGTTGCCGTTGTTGTGGGCGATGAGGCTGATTGCCACACCGTGGTATTTGGCGTAGGTTTCCACAACTTTTCTTACTTGGGGCAAGAGGGTTGACGAGAGCAGCACGCGCGATTTCTTGCGGGTAGCCGCCATAGCCATCATCATTGCTTCTGCCGCGGCTGTAGCGCCGTCATACATCGAGGCATTGCAGCATTCCATTCCCGTCAGTTCGGAAATCATGCTCTGATATTCGAAGATGTAGCGCAGCGTGCCTTGTGAAATTTCAGCCTGGTAAGGCGTATAGGCAGTCAGATATTCCGAGCGGCTGATCAGCGCGGGAATGACCGCCGGCGCATAGTGGGCGTAGGCACCTGCCCCGCACATGACAGTCAGCCGGCGGTTCTTGCGGTCGAGCGACTCAAAGAAGCGGCGCACCTCCATTTCCGACATGGCATCGGGGAGGTCGTATTCTCCTTTGAAAATCACGTCTTGAGGAACGTCGGCATAAAGGTCGTCGATTTCCTTCACACCGATTTTTTCCAGCATCGCGCGAATGTCGTCGTCGGTATGCGGAAAATATGCGAATCCCATAAGTGACAGTTTTATTAGTGTTCTTCCGATTCGCAGAATTTCTCGTAGTCGGCAGCGCTCATCAAAGAGTCGAGTTCTGCCATATTGTTGAGGCTCACCATGATAATCCAGTTTTCGTAGGCATCTTTGTTGAGCAGTTCCGGAGCGTCGGAAAGAGCATCGTTCACTTCAACAACCACACCGCTGACGGGCGAAATCAAGTCGCTGGCGGCCTTGACACTTTCGACAGCGCCGAAGTCCTCTCCCTGAGTCACTTCGTCGTCTTCTTCCGGCATATCGACATAGACGATGTTGCCCATTGCCTGCTGTGCGTGGTCGGTGATTCCGACATAACCGAATTCTCCGTCCAATCTTACCCATTCGTGCGATTCGCTGTAGTACAGCCCTTCGATAGTTTTTGCCATAGTCTTTAAATTTTAGAGGAGATTATTTTTTATATTTTTTTTCATAGAATTTCTTTTTGCAAACGGTTGCCTTGAAAAGTTTTTTGCGGATGCGGACGTCCACTTCCGTTTCGAGCGCGGCGTAAGGACGGTCGATGAGCGCCATGCAGACACTGCGGTCGGTGGAGATGGTGTGATAGCCGGTGGTGACAACACCGATGACTTTTCCGTCGGCTTCAACTTCATATCCGGCGCGCGGGATGGCTTTGTCGTGAAGTTCGATGCCGACCACTTTTTTCGCCACACCGTCGGTTTTTTGGGCAACGATGGCATCTTTGCCGATGAATTCAGCTTTGTCGACTTTCACAAACATGCCGAGACCGGCCATAACCGGCGAAATTTCCGCGCTCAGTTCGTGTCCGTAGAGCGGCAGTCCCGCTTCGAAGCGGAGCGTGTCGCGACAGCCCAGTCCGCAAGGCTGCACGTGTGCGTCGGAGAGCAGCGTGTCCCACATTCTCACGATGGTTTCCGGCGAAGCATAGAATTCGAAGCCGTCTTCACCGGTATATCCCGTGCGACTGACAATGACCGGCGCATCATACCAGGTGATTTCCTTGAAGGTGTAGAATGTCAGGTCGGAAACGTCCATGTCGAGCACTCTCTCGGCGATGCATTCGGCTTTCGGTCCTTGCAGGGCAATCTGTCCCCAGCTTTCGGAATCGTTGTTGACTGTAACGTCGAATCCTTCTGTTTGCGCGCGTATCCATTCTTCGTCCTTGCCGATGTTGGCCGCATTGACAACGAGCAGCCATGTGTCGGCAGCCGACATGCGGTAGACGAGCAAATCGTCGACTACGCCACCGTCAGGATAGAGCAGCATTCCGTAGAGGATTTTTCCGGCAGGGAGCGCTGTCACGTCGTTGCTGAAAACGTGGTTGACAAATTTCTCAGCGTCCGGTCCGGAGACGAATATTTCTCCCATGTGCGACACGTCGAACATACCGGCGGTGTTGCGTACGGCATTGTGTTCCGTGATAATCGAATCATATTCAATCGGCATCATGAATCCGCCGAATGGGCTCATTTTGGCGCCCAATGCCACATGTTTGTCATACAGACAGGTTTTCTTCAAGTCTTCCATAAGGTATCTTCTTTATGTATTGATAATTTCAATCAGGCAGGAAGTCGGGATGCCGATCAGGTATGCCGAGAGGTCGAATCCGCTGAGGGCTTCGGCCGCTTCTCCGACAGGCTTGTTACGGAGGCGTAGGTTGAGTTCTTCGGTAGGGTCGGCCGTCTGAAAATAGTCGCCTGTCAGGCTGACGCGGCGGATGATGCCGTTGCGCAACTCCAGCCCGACGGTCAGTTCGCCGGCTCCCGGAATCTTCACGTTCTTGGTGACGGTGTACGACGGGTTGCTTCCGGAGAAGAAACTTTCGTCGAGGTATGTCTTTTCGATTTCTTCGATGCGGGCGACTTCTTCGGCGGTGAGGATGCGTTCGGAGTTGCAGAACTGTCCGACGACAAACTGCTTAAACGTCTCGATGTCGGTCGAGAGGTAGTCCTTGAGGTTGGCTACATGCTGGCGTACGGAAGCGACGCCTTTGCTTTGCAGCTTCGATTCCGACGGGGTAATGGCTTGTTGCATCTGAAGGAAGTCGGTGTCGTAGAGCAATGTCCCGTGGACGATGCACTTGCCGGGCAGCTTGAAGAAGGCGTTTCCCGACACTTTTTTGCCGTCGACCAGGATGTCGTTTCTTCCTGAGACGGCGGCATTTACTCCGGCGCGTCGCAATGTCAGCGCAACGCGACGCAGGTAGCGGTCGAACACGAATCCGACGTTTTCTCCTTTCGTCACGTAGGAAAGCATCAGGTTGCCCTTGTCGGAATAGACACAGCCTCCGCCGCTTTTGCGACGGAAGATTCGGATGCCGTTAGCGCGACAATAGTCGACGTTCACTTCCGCTTCCATCAACTGGTTGCGTCCGAAGATGACGGTAGGCTCTACTTGCCATAGGAAAAACGCCTCGTCCTCATCGAGTTCGCGAGCGACGAACTCTTCCATAGCGAGGTAGAATATCAGCCTCCTTTCCGTTTTGTCGGGCAAGATTATATGCTTCATTCCGTTCGGGTTTTATCAATCCTCCAAAATTAAGCAACCAATTCAGAGCGTCAAAAATTTTTCTTGTGTTATGCAACATAAAAACCGCCGCAGTTCTTCCGAAGAGAGCCGCGGCGGTTGTAGCTGAATGTGTGTCTGCGACGAATTAGCGGACCATCACCTTGGTTGTCTTTCCATCGACTGTGACGATATAGATGCCTTTGGCAACGTCAAACGTTTTTGCCGGGCTGTTGACTGCTATGGCTTGTCCGCAGATGTTGTAGATAGATACGCTTTCCGCTTGGCCCATTACGCTGATTCTGCCGTTTCCGCCACTGACGGTGAATGCTTTGTTTGCAACTCCTTCAATGCCGGAGGTTTCGATGATGAGCATGTATCTTTCTGCATTTTCACCGGGGTGGGCGTTATAGATATATGCTCTGTCGTCAGCAATTTTTTCAGCGGTCAGAATCGTTCCATAGAAACTTGTATTGCGGACGGTCCCTTCTTCTCCATTCACAACAACTTCATTATTAGAGCGATCCACAATCTGAAATCCGTCCAAATAAGTTGTATCTCCGAACATTGCCGGTTCGATTGTGAAAAGTACGCCTGCGAGGGTCACTACATCGCCACCTGAGCTTGTCGATACTTGTCCCGCTCTGGCATATTCTACCCATTTGCCGTTTGTCTGATAATAGAATCCTCTGTTTCCTCTCACTCTAACTGCGATTTCGTCGCTTTCAGGATCGTCGGTGAGCGGTTGGGCAAGAGTTATGGCATCAAAGGTGATGTCTGTTTCGATGGCTTTCGATTTTTCGACGACTTGCTGGCCATTGGCAATGAAAATTTTAGCGACTTTCGTATTTCCGTTGCCGCAAAGGAATATTGCACCTCCGGTTGCGCTCATAACGTCGCCCACTGCATGCCCCATAATGTCCATTCTGCCGGCTGTAACTCCTGCAGGAAGAGTAATCGCCACTTTTGAGAACTGCTGTCCTTCCGGTTTGCGGCTGTCGTAAATGAGCAGGGAGTTCATTTCACCTTTGTTGTTGAAGGCTTCGGTAATGAGGACATTGCCGGCACCGTCAGTGCTGGTTGCTGTTCCCAAAGATCCGGAATCAACCTTTGTGAGATTTCCGTTTTCGTCCCAAATATACAATTGTTTATCTGTGGTGTAGTTCGCATAGAGTTTTCCATTGAATGCACCTGCATCGCGTAAACCGCCGTTCCATACAGAGACAGGTACTTCTCCTTTTTTTACCCAGTTGGTAGTCCATTGAAATCCTGTGCGTTGTGCGTTTACGGAGATTCCGGATGAAAGGATAGCCAATCCGGCAATGAAAATGTGTTTGAATGTCATCATTAAAAATAGTTTTTAGTTTGGTTTGTAAAATTTTGTTTTATTCGGTTCTTGATTGTTGTGTGTTCCGTGTTTGGAGTAATCAGAATATAAATCATGTTTGTGACAGACAAAGGTAGTGAATTATTGCTCTTAAAAATAGTTGAATACATAAATTTAAGATATTTAACAATTACGTCTGATATCCGAAGGTTTGTATATTCAAATATCAGAATGTTGAATTTTTGAATAAGGAATGTGTGCATTCCGACTAATAGAACAATTTTTCCCGAAAATAATGGTGTTTTTTCCGAGAATTAAGAAAACTTTTCAAACAACAATCTGTTTTATCCGAACATAAAAGAAAAATTGAAAAGATTATGAAGAAATTTTTGATGATGGCGCTTGTGTTCGCCTGCTCAGTGATTGGAGCAAATGCACAGAAACGTAATGTGGACTTTAGCGTAAAAGCCGGCATTGGTATGTCGTCGTGGCTTGGTTCGGATGCCGACTACACGGACTGCCGCTTCGCTTATCGCGTGGGATTTGGCGTAGACGTGCCTATTCAGGGCATTTGGGGATTCCAGACCGGTCTGAACTTCACGGGAATCGGAGCTAACCTCGACACCGACGGGATTGAGGATATTGTAGAATTCAAGACTTCACAGCTTTATCTTGAGTTGCCGTTGATGGCCACTGCACGCGTTGAAGCCGGCAAAGGCTTGGGCATCGTGTTCAACGCCGGTCCGTATATGGGTATCGGAGTCGGAGGAAAATCAAAGATGAAGAGCAATCTTGATCTGCCGCATTTGGATGGAGAAGTAAGCTCCGACACGTTTGGCGACGGAGGTTTGAAACGTTTCGACTTCGGACTCGGATTCGGCGTGAATTTTGAAATCAACCGTTTCCTTGTCGGACTTGACACCCGTTTCGGTCTGACGCGTCTGGCATCGGATGTGAATACCCATAATTTCGCTTTGCTTTTTGGCGTAGGATATAAGTTCTAAGCTCTGCGGATTGAAAGAACGAACGCATCGAAGCGGCTTGGCTTGCCACTCAGGCAGCCAAGCCGCTTTTGTTGACAGGGGCATTGTAGATTGTCGTTGAGAAGACCGGACAGCCGCACCATGTCGTTTGCGTAGAGGGAAGATGTGGGACACACCGTTCTGCATATCTCGTATGCCTCAGGCAAATCGTAAAGTATTCCGGGCACTTTCATACTTTCCCGAATCAAGATTTGAGCATCTTTTGGAAGTTCTTCAAGCATTTCCTCATACTCCCAAAATACCAATTTGCCGTTGAAATACAACATATAGACATAGTCATATGAAACAATCATTCTCACGCTGTCTTTATAACTGATTGTATCAAGCAAAGAGCGGTGTTTGTCGATAAATCTCTGCGTGTCAAATTCCCTTTTGCG